>CAZQKF010000318.1:0-3582 GCA_964593645.1 uncultured Desulfobulbus sp. | reverse complement strand
CTTGTTCCGGAATTATGCAGGGTCTGTTACGAGACCATTGATTTAGGCGCCATTGCCACCAACGGACTCAACCCCATGCCGGCTGATATCGGCTATAAGCTGCATATCTCTGTCTGGGGCAATGACCAGACCAGCCTGGAAATTCGCAAGGCCCCGGACATGCTGGCCCGCCAGATGGCCAACTATCAGGATGATCCCAGGGCCATCTGGGTGTATACCTTTACCCCGGTCAACATTGATCAGGCGGGCGAGGTCACCCGGCAGCTTGCCGACAACGGCCATAAGATCACCTTTAACATGTTTTCCTCACCCGTTGGCTATACCGGGCCCCTGCGCCATACTGCTGAAACACTGGCCCACACCCGGGAGACCATGACCCGGCTTCTGCAGGAGTATCCGGAAACGGTTGTGTATTCCCAGTATAATATTGTCGCCCATACTCATGAACGGGGGCTGCATGAACTGTTCGGCTGTTCCTATCCCCGGATGAACCCCTCCACTGATATCGGCCTTGGTCGTTCATTTCGTCAGTACCGAACAGATCTTAGATGGGATCGGGCTGCCGCCTGCTGTGTACCGGATACAGACTGTGCCGACTGTCGCCACTATGCAGCAGGAAGTGCAGTGGTGACTGCTCGAATGTACAGGCATGCTGCACATCCGGAACATTTCAAGGCCTGGCTGGATTACGTTGATACCTATCTGGCGGTCTGGGTGACAGGCTATGAAAAAGGGAAGAACCTGTGCGATTACCCGGTGCAGCCGCCGGACGGTGAAGAATAACAGATATGGTCAGTTGAGCCTGATACCCTGTCTTGAAACGTAGAATATAAAAAAAACAAAAAACTTATGATAACTGTCAGTTCCCTGCTTGATGACCATTGGTATGAGCGCTATAAGAAAATTTCCAAGCTCAATATCCGCAGTTCCATCTATGATGTAACCGACCGCTGCAACCTCCGTTGCAAGGGGTGTTTTTTCTTCTCCTCCGGTGAGCACGAGGTTGCTCATGAGGAAACAGATATCAATAAATGGCATCAGTTTATTGATAAGGAAATGGCCCGGGGGGTGAACCTGGCCATCCTGATCGGCGGTGAACCTACCCTGTGCATGGACCGGATCGAGGCATTTTATAAGCGACTGCCCACCTTCTGCGCCACCAACGGTCTGATCAAGCTTGATCGCGAGCGTTTCCCGGATTTAATGGTCGGTATTTCCCTGTGGGGCAATCCGGAAGATGAAACAATACTGCGCGGCAAAGACACCTTTGCAATTTCAAGCAGCAACTATGCTGGCGATCCGTATACCTATTACCTGTACACCATAACTCCTAAACAGCTGGGCAAGACCGAGCAGATCATCAAAAAGATTCAGGATGTGGGGGTAAAAGTACACATGCAGCTGCTGTCCAATGATGAGGGCGTGGACGGCTTTTCCTGGCAGCCGGAAGAACTGATCGATATCCGCGCTGAAATGGATGACATGCTGGACAAGTATCCCGGCACGGTTATCTCGAGCAAATATTATCACGAGATCATCACCACCGGCAAGATGCTGGGCCGTCCCTTTGGCTGGATGGAATGCCCCTCGGTTACCGAGCCCATTGATAAACGCGATCCCCGACCCAGAAGGTTGACCAATTTTATCCGCTGGGCCTCGGATCTTGAGACAATGCACCGCTGCTGCACCTCAGAGACCAGGGACTGCTCGACCTGCAAGGACGGCGCTGCCCACATGAGCTGGGTCATGGTCAATAAACGTGACCACATCAAGACCACAAAAGATCTGCAGAACTGGATTGAGGTCTATGAGATGTTTGCCAAACTGTACCAGTTCATTCCTTGGTAATATCTATGTCTGCCCGGGACGCAGTTATTGTCGGCTATGATGCCATTTCGCCCCTGGGCCGGGATCTTGCCGACCAGTGGCAGCAGGCCCTGGCCGGGCAGAGCGGTATCGGGCCGTTGACCCGTTTTCCGCTCAGTGCTGATTTTCCAGTGCGCATTGCCGGGCAGGCACCGGATATTGACGATCTCGATTATCCGTTTTTAACCCCCCGCCATCAGGCCGCCTGGTCTTCCCCTGTGTTTAAATACGGCATGCTGTCGGTTGAACGCGCCCTGCAGCGCAGCGGCATTGAGATAACGCCGGACATTGCACACCGGGTGGCAGTCACCTACAGTTCGGCCGTGGGCGGTCTGGATGCCGTACTTGCTGCTGACCGGAAACTGCAGGCAGAGCATAAACTGCCGCATCCCTATGCCAATCCCAATTCCTGCATCAACATGGTGGGCGGTAAAATTGCCATCCAGACCGGGGCAACCGGCCCGATAGTTTCCACGATCACTGCCTGTGCCACCGGGTTGACCTCCATGCTGGTCGGGGCCATGTATCTTGCCCTGGGTCGGGCGGATGTGGTTATCTGCGGGGCTGTTGATTTTGCCCTGGTTGAACCCATTGCCGCCGGGTTTGCCACCATGAACGGCACCTATAATCCCAAAGAAGGCAGAGAGGGTGATCCGCCTGATCGGGCCAGCAGACCATTTTCGCTTGATCGGCGCGGTTTTGTGCTGTCAGAGGGGGCCGGTGCTGTTATCCTTGTAACCAGAGAGTTTGCCCGGGCCCATGGGCTTGATTTTGAGGTTGAACTGGCTGGCTGGTCCATGACCTCGGATGCCCATCATTTTGTAGCCCCTTATTTTGACACCGTACACCGCTGCATGGTTGAGGCAATTGCCGATGCCGGGGTAACCTGTTCTGATATTGACGCGGTCAACGCCCATGCTGCTTCAACCCGGGTGGGGGATAAAGTTGAGTTTGACGCCCTGCACACCGTTTTCGGTTCTGATCTGCCACCGGTTACTGCGAACAAATCCGTTCTCGGTCATTGCATGGGCGCATCCAGTGTTATTGAATCAATTTTTGCCCTGCAGGGAATGGTGGATGGCCTGCTGCCGCCCACTATTAATTATACAGCTGATCCGGAAATAGAGATTGACTGTGTGGCTGAAGGCCGCCGCAGGTACGGACAGGAGATTGTCTTGAAAAACAGCTTTGGTTTCGGCGGCTGCAACTCCTGTGCTGTCTTTCGGAGGGTACACTGATGCGGGCACCGCAGAATCGAAGGGTTTTTGTGGCCGGTTACGGTGCAGCAACGGCGTTGGGTAATACCTTTGCCCGAACCTGGCAGCGGGCCGCAGCAGGTGGGGCCGGATTCTGTCGGGTAAGCCGCTGCGAAACAACCTCCAGAAGCAACGTAGTTGGGGAGATTCCAGACTGGAATCCCCTGGATTTTCCCTATGTCAACCGTAAGGAAGAGTCTATCTGGGATGCGGCTTACGTTTTTTTGACCATGGAAACCTGTCGTCAGGCCCTGGAACATGCAGGGCTTGCAGTTGACAAGGAAAGCGGGCCGCGCACGGCCTGTCTGATTGGATCGGCCTTAAACGGGGTTGATGCTTACCGGACAGCCATGGATAACTATGTCAACCGGGGCCCGTTCAAGGTCAGCCCGTATCTGCTGCCCAACCTCTGTGCAAACTTGCCCTCGGGCAAGGCCGGTATGCTGCTTGGTTTTACCGG
>CAZQKF010000317.1:0-3586 GCA_964593645.1 uncultured Desulfobulbus sp. | reverse complement strand
GCACCGATATCTGCAAGCTGACCGACCGTTTTTCGGTATCTGTGTGGCCTTGCAGGCGCTCTTTGAATCCAGTGAAGAGGCACCGGATGAGCCGGGACTGGGTTTTCTCCGCGGACGGGTCAAACGTTTCACAACCGAACTTGCAGTTCCTCATATCGGCTGGAACGGCATTAAGGTGCAGCAGCCGTCACGACTGTTCAATGGCTTTTCCGGTGACGAAAAGCTCTACTTTGTCCACTCATTCCATGTTGAAGCAGACACACCCGAGGATGTGCTGACCACGACGGATTATGGCTATGAGTTTGTCAGTTCCATCCAGAAGGGTAATGTCGTGGCCACCCAATTTCATCCGGAAAAAAGCGGCAAAGCAGGCCTGCAGATTCTGAAGAATTTTCTGGACTCCAAACGCGAGGCAGTTGTACCGCAAGCGTGCCCGGAAACAACGACTCTTGCCGGCCGAATCATTGCCTGCCTTGATGTCAGGTCAAATGACCAGGGTGATCTGGTTGTAACCAAAGGTGATCAGTATGACGTGCGTGAAGAAGGTGCGGTGCGCAACCTTGGACAACCGGTACAGCTTGCCCAAGATTACTATGAGCAGGGCGCTGATGAAATTACTTTTTTAAATATTACAGCATTCCGGGATTTTCCGCTTAAGGATATGCCCATGCTGGCTGTACTCCAGGAGACTTCCAAAAACGTCTTTGTGCCCTTGACCATAGGCGGCGGAATTCGCGACTTTACCGACCGCAACGGCAGGCAGTACACGGCCCTGGAAGTTGCTGCGCAATATTTTCGATCTGGGGCCGATAAGATCTCCATCGGCTCGGATGCAGTACTCATTGTTGAAGAGGTTCTGAAAACCGGCAAATCCACAGGCATGAGCTCCATTGAACAGATTTCCCGGGTGTACGGGAACCAGGCCGTGGTGATTTCTATTGATCCCAGGCGGGTCTATGTGGACAGCTCGAATGCTGTCAGTCATCCTGTAATAGAAACAAAATTTCCCGGGCCAAATGGGGAGCAATACTGCTGGTATCAGTGCACAATCAAAGGCGGCCGCGAAGGGCGAGATCTGGATGCCGTAACCCTGGCAAAGGTATGCGAGCAACTTGGAGCGGGCGAAATTCTACTCAACTGTATTGATAAAGACGGTACCAACTCCGGCTTTGACCTGGAACTGATCAACGCTGTTAAGGGGGCTGTCACAATTCCCGTCATTGCCTCAAGCGGGGCCGGCAGCGCAGAGCATTTCCTGGAAGTATTCCGCAAAACAAAGGCGGAAGCTGCTTTGGCTGCAGGCATCTTTCACCGTAGGGAAGTCCCCATCGGTGAGGTGAAAAAATTTCTCAAAGACAAGGTGGAGATCAGGCGGGGATAGCTGCCCCCTGCCCTGCACCAGTCTCCTCCTACTGATAAATGGTTGTAAGATTCTTACCGCCGTGCTTACTGGCATACAGGGCTTTATCCGCCATTTTCATAATATGGGCAAGCTCACTGCCGTGACGGGGGAAACAGGCAATGCCGACACTCACCGTTATACTGATGGGCATCCCTTCGTACAGCACTGGTGTCTCGGCAATCTTGGTGCGCATGGCTTCGGCCACCTCCATGGCACTCTGACAATCTGTTTCAGGAAGCAGTGCAACAAATTCATCGCCGCCGAATCGTGCCAGCATGTCTGCATCGCGCAGCTGAGAACGCATGGTCTCGGCGATGTGGACAATCAGCAGGGTACCCGCGTCATGGCCATAGGTATCATTGACCGATTTTAAATCATCGGCATCAATCATCATCACTGCAAACTTACGCTCTTCACGCTGGGAGCGCTGATGCTCGCGCTGCATGAAAATCAGCAACATCTTCATATTCCAGAGTCCTGTCAGTTGATCGGTTCGGGACAACTGACGAATTTTCTCTTTGGCCTGTTCTGTTTCCCAGGAGATCAGGGAAACAAAATAGGCAACAAACCACAGCAGAAAGAGCTGAATAACCGGACCGGGCAGATCAGCAAGATGAAAACTGCTGAGGCCATTCTGCATGCCGTCTGGGCCTGATGCGGCCAGTAAAATATAACAGACTGTGATCAAAGCAGTTTCCAACATGGTGGTCAACATGCCCAGGGTGGTTGCCGACAAAATTACAACCAGAAAGTACAAAGGGAGCAACGGACTTGCCAGGGCTCCGGTCTGCCAGACAACAGCGGTAATAAAAAAAACCATGGCCCAGGTATTGAGGGCCAGCTTCCAGCGCTTTTCTCCATGGCTGCGCCAGAAATATTGAACAACACAGATAAATGCGGCAAATATCCCCATGGTAATCAGCAACTGACCGGGGTGTTCGACAACCATGCCCGGAAGCTTCATGCATAAGATAACAAGTACCACCAGCAGCCACTGCATTTCAGCCACTGTCCTGCGAAACCCATGCAGTTCCGCCTCATCGATCTCCTTGTGGTCATCAATGGGTATTAAGACAACATTTTGATCACCCAGCAGAGAATACATGGGCGAGGTTTTTCTGTGATGATCCTCGCTTGCAGTCTGCTTTGATTTCATAAACAGGAAATCTTCGCCCAGAGTTTTATCACTGGTTTCGTTTTTTGATTCACGTGCACTCATATAATATGTCCCAGATCGAACTTTTGTATGTCCAAAATAATTCAACAAAAGGAATGTACATAACTCTATTATTCTCTTCCATATACATTATAAAATAAATCAAAAAATACCTTTTCCCATGCAGTTTGTTAATCTGCCGGAAGACAAATCTGCAACGAATCATAAAAATATGAGTGAATTCAATCAAATAGACCAATTTTACTCATTTAAGTATTATCCTGTCGCGATAGATCTCTACCTGTTCCTCTTCGGGAATTTTCGAGCGCCGTTGTCTTTCCCATCCAAACCTCCACTTTACATCGACAGATTTCACTGCCCTGCCCCCAGAAAAACCTTGCAAAAGATGTTGACAGTGCACATTGTTTGGTGTACCTAAAACTAACTGTTAAGGAGTAACTATGACCAAAAATCATTCCGACATATCCTGCCATTGCCTGCAGGGCAGGGGCAAAAACTGCAAGCTCAAGAAAGTGCAATGCCCCCGTGATGCCCGTCCGCTCTCCGAAAGCTGCGATTGCGGCAAGGTCAAAGTCTGTCGGATCAGTGGTGAACGCAAAGACTGCGCCAGAATGGCACATCTCGGAGTTCTGCCTGGATCAGAGATGGAACTGCTCTGCCCCAGTCGAGGACGCGGCCCGGGACGCAGGTGTATGGTCAAGGTAAACGGCGGTACCCTCAGCCTGGATCAACTGACAGCAAACAATATTTTCGTTACCCCTGCCTGAGTTCTCTTTTTTTGCCAACAGGTTTAGGGTTGCCTAAAATTATTTGTCCACGACTAAGGATATAAACATGCAAAACTTAATTGTACTTCTCGTACTTATCGGCGCTCTCTTCTATGTGGGCCGAAAAATGTTCAACATATTTCGGCCCGGAGCATCACCCTGCGGCTGCGGCTGTTCAGGATGCAGCAACACCGGATGTACTTCTCTGCCGAGAAAAAAGGAGCACAACGGTGACTGATC
>CAZQKF010000316.1:0-3592 GCA_964593645.1 uncultured Desulfobulbus sp. | reverse complement strand
TCACTTTCAGCAAAGATGGGGGCATCCCTGTCTTTGTTTATCGCCACGATGACCTGTGAGGTTTTCATGCCGACAAGATGCTGAATAGCTCCGGAAACGCCACATGCAATATATAATTTTGGGCTGACGGTTTTACCGGTCTGTCCGACCTGTTTGCTATGAGGCGCATACCCTGCGTCCACAGCGGCCCTTGACGCACCCACTGCGGCCCCCATTTTCCGGGCACAACTGGCTATCATGGAAAAATTTTCGGCAGATTTGACACCACGACCGCCGGTGACAATAATAGACGCCCCGATCAAGTCAACATTATCTGCATCCCCATTTATAGTTTCCACTATTTTCATCCGCCCAGAATCCGTTGATTTTGCAACAAACTTCAGGACTTCACCCTGAGCCGGGGCAACCACAGCCTCAATAGAATTTGGCCGGACAGTGCAGAGAAAAATCGACGCATTTACCCGAAACTCAGCATAGGTTTTTCCTGAAAAATGAAATTTTGTTGCAACTTTCTGCTCGATATCAACTTTTATGCAGTCTGAAACCAGAGGCACAGTAAGGAGCGCGGCGAGCCTGGCAAACAGATCCCTGCCGTTGGCGCTGGCCGTACCTAACAACGCATCCAAACCGTATTCACCGATGATTTCAGCAAGAACCTGAGCCTGAAAATCGGGACTGTCAACCAGATCGCGGGAGGATTGAACAGTGACAATCCTGGCAGCACCGTATCGCCCGAGCTGTTCTTTAATCGCCTGCGCATCACCATCCAGCAGCAGTCCATAAATTTCACTGCCGGCGGCAGCGGCCATCACTCCCAGACTGCTTTTTTTTACCCTGCCGTTCTCCGTTTCAATTAAAACTCCGACCTTCCCCATATCTTTCCCCTCACAGAACCTTCTCTTTTTCTTTAAGAATTGTTAGAAGTTCATCTACCTGTTCCTCTACGGTTCCTTCAAGCATCTTCGCTCCGGCTCTCTTTGGAACAGACCTCAACCGTTCAAGCGTCACCCTGTTTTGGGATACATCAATACCGAGATCAACAATATCTATTTCCCTGATCTCTTTTTTCTGGGCTTTCATAACATTTGGAAATGAGGGGTATCTCGGTTCATTCAGACCTTTAGTTGCGCCAATGACGCAGGGAAGATCCATCTCAACTATTTGTTTTTCACCACCATCCATTTCCCTCCTGGCTCTCACTCTCACACCGTCAACGGTCAATTGGGAAACATCGTTTACTATGGGCACATTCAGAAATCCAGCGAGTCGATACTGTGTCTGAAAACTTTCAGTGTCTACAGATACCTTGCCGCAAAATATGATATCGGCCATTCCATCCTGCTCCATAACCGCTTTCAAGGCCCTGGCCGTAAGGTCGCTATCAAGAAACTGGCTGTCAGTTTTTATCAGAACGGCCCGGTGGGCACCCATGGCCAGCACTCCTCTGATGGTAGAAATGGCAGAGGATTTGGCCACGGTAAGAACAACGACTTCACCACCATATTTTTCCACCAGGCGAATCGCCTCTTCAACGCCAAATTCATCATAGGGGTTGGCTATAAATTTGATGTCGGGTTCTTCGTAACCGGCATCACCTTCAACAGTTATAATTGCCGCTGTATCAGGCACATGTTTTACACAGACAAATATTTTCATAACAATTCCTTCTCCGACCTCTGAACCATAAAAACACCAAATAAAGTGGGGACAAAAGTAGTTTATTACAGATATGGACCGGCTGAAGTCACCGGCACATAATCATTTTCAGGCCTTTATTTTTTTCATTTCAGGATCATATAACGGTATCAACGAAACCTGGGCCGGATATATCCGGCCCGCAATGTCAATTTCCCATTTGCCGTTTTCAATGTACGCATCATCGATAATTTCATCGACTTCAATCATAAAGAGGCCCGCCGCACCGCCCAGCGTATAACAGTACGAACCTGACCGGATATATCCTACATTTTTACCGTTTCTGCAAACGACTTCAGCGTGGTACAGCAACGGTTCCGAATCGTTTACCAGTATCTGAGCCAGACGCCTTTTCAATCCTCCCGCGCCTATCTTTCCGGCACAGGCTTTTTTACCGATAAAATCGGAAGTTTTGTCAAGTCTGACGGTGAAACCCAACCCGGTTTCGTAGGGATCATCTGTATTGTCCATATCATGTCCATAATCCCGATATCCCTTTTCCATTCTCAAACTGCCAAGGGCCTTCAGCCCGGCAAGAGAAAGATCGAATTTTTTCCCGGCTTCAACGACGGTATCGTATACGTGAACGGCCTGCTCAGTCGGAATATACAGTTCATAGCCAAGTTCACCCAGATAGGTTATCCTGACACAGATGGCTCGCCCATATCCGATAGCAATCTCTCCGACATGACGATAGGGGAAGGCCTTATTTGACATATCGGTTGTCGTGATGGTCTGCAGTAACTCCCGGGACTTTGGTCCCTGAATATTCAACTGTGCATAGGCAGAGGTCATATCGGTAACAAACGCATGGGCGTCTACGGGGATATGTCGTTTAAGCCAACTTTCGGCGTGCCGATGCATGGTATCTGTAACAACAATCATAAATTTTTCTTCTTCCAGTTTCGCAACTGTCAGATCCGTCTCAATCTTACCCTCATCATTGAGCCAGAGTGTGTAGGTGATCTGGTTGGACGTTGCATTAACCTCATTTGCAGAGATATAATTCAGTACCTTTCCAGCATCACGACCCTGCACCATAAACTTGGGCATAAAAGACATATCCATAAGGATGACATTTTCACGCGCTGCCTTATGCTCCGCCTCCCAGGAGGCAAACCAGTCTTCCCTGATCCATGAATGGTGCTCAATTTTCGCCTCCTGTCCTTTAGGTGCAAACCAGTCCGCGCTTTCCCAACCACTGACATCCCTGAAATAGGCTCCCTGGTCTTTCAGGCGATCGTAGAAGGGAGATTTTTTTGCACCTCTAGCCGTTTTCATGGATTTATACGGATAATGGCACTGGTAAACCGTCCCCAGCGATTCCACGGTTCTGTGTCTTCTGTATTCAGGATTGTTCTGGTAGGTATGCAGACGAGCAATATTAAAGCCGGTAATATCGACATCGGGTTTGCCGTTCATAATCCAGTGGGCCATCATTCGCCCGAGCCCAGGCCCCATGATAATACCGACAGAATTTAATCCAGCCGTCACAAAGTAATTTTTCAGCTCGGGGGCCTCACCGATGATGGCGGCAAGATCGGGGGTGAAACTTTCCGGGCCGCAGAAAAATTTATTAATGCCGATCTCTTTGGTGATGGGCACCCTTGACATGGCTTTTTCCAGAAAAGGTCCCATTCGCTCCCAGTCGGGTTCAATTTCACCAAAAGAAAAGGTATCGGGAATCCGGTCGATTTTCCAGGGAGCACATTCAGGCTCAAACAGGCCTATCATAAGCCCGCCTACCTCTTCCCTGTAATATCCGTAATGGGACGGATCTTCCAGTATCGGCATATTCGGCGGCAGATCTTTTATTGCTTCCGTAATCAGGTAGTAATGTTCTGCCGCATGCTTCGAAATATTAATACCGTCAACGTCGCTAATCTGCCAGGCCATC
>CAZQKF010000315.1:0-3595 GCA_964593645.1 uncultured Desulfobulbus sp. | reverse complement strand
TCTTTGAATCCATGGAAGGCGGCGAAAAATGGGGTCGGTATTCGTTTATTGGTCTTGATCCGCTGGTCACCTTTGAAAGTCTGCGTGACCGGGTCACGGTTACTGATGCTGATGCTGCTCAGCCTGAGATTCGTGAGGGCGTGAATCCGTTTACGGAACTTCGTGATCTGCTGGCCTCATTCAAAGCCAGTACCGCACCGGGCTTACCCAGGTTTTACGGCGGTGCAGTCGGTTTTTTAGGCTACGATATGATCCGGTTTATCGAAGAGATACCCGATAGCCATGAGCCGATGGACATGCCGGATTCCTCCTTTATTGTGCCCCGTCTGGTTTTGATTCATGACTCGGTCAATCAGACGTTGACCGTCGTCTGTAATGCCGTGGCCGGCGATGTTGATCCAGAAGAACTTTACCGCAACAGCAGCACCCGTATTGAAACTGTAATTGCTGCAATCAGACAGCCGGTACCAGATTCCATGACCGCCAGTAGCAGCGGCAGCAGTCCGCATACCTTTACATCTAATATGGATGAGCACGAGTTTGCCGGTATGGTGGAACGAGCCAAGGAGTATATCCTGTCCGGAGATATCATCCAGGTGGTGCTGTCCCAGCGTTTTCACAGCAAGACGGAGCTTGACCCCTTTCTCCTTTACCGGGCCCTGCGCCATATCAATCCCAGCCCCTATCTTTTTTATCTGCGTATGGGCGATGTGGTGCTGATCGGTTCCTCACCCGAGATCCTGGTTCGCCTGGAAGACGGTGATATAGAGCTGCGCCCCATTGCCGGTACCCGTAAGCGCGGCCGGACAGTGGAAGAGGACCTGGCCCTTGAAGAAGAGCTGCTGGCCGATCCCAAGGAGCGGGCCGAACATCTGATGCTGGTTGACCTGGGCCGCAATGACGTTGGGCGGGTGGCTGAGAGCGGCACGGTTGAGGTGAGTGATTTACTCGTTATTGAGCGCTACAGTCATGTTATGCATATTGTCTCCGGTGTCCACGGAACCCTTGCCCAGGGCAGGGATCAGTTTGACGTGATGAAGGCATGCTTTCCGGCAGGAACAGTCAGCGGCGCCGCCAAAATTCGGGCCATGGAGGTGATTGACGAACTTGAAGTCGAGAGACGCGGACCCTACGCCGGGGCAGTCGGTTATTTCGGGTTTTCAGGCAATATGGATTTCTGTATTACCATCCGTACCTTTTTTATGAAGGATGATAATCTTTGGATCCAGGCCGGAGCCGGTATTGTCTCCGACTCCGTGCCTGCCAAAGAGTATGAGGAAACCATTAACAAGGCCCGGGGCTTGCGTCGGGCTGTGGAACTTGCAGAACAGGGGTTTTAGGCTGTGATTGTCATTATTGATAACTATGATTCGTTCACCTTTAATATCGTCCAGACTTTGGCGGCCGCTCTTCCCGGAGCGCCTGCCGACTGGCAGACCCCGGAGATCAACGTGTTTCGCAACGATAAGATAACAGTTGAAGAAATTGCCGCCATGCAGCCTGATAGGCTTCTGATTTCACCCGGGCCATGCACTCCGAAAGAGGCCGGAATCTCCATTGAGGCGATCATGTATTTTGCAGATAAGATTCCGGTGCTTGGGGTCTGTCTCGGCCATCAGTCCATTGGCGAGGCTTTCGGTGGCAAGGTGATTCGGGCAGGCAGGGTGATGCACGGCAAGACCAGTTCCATGCACCATGATAACCGGGGCGTGTTTACCGGCCTGGATAATCCTTTCGACGGCATGCGCTACCATTCGCTGGTAGTTGAGGAATCAACCCTGCCGGATTGCCTGGAGGCCACGGCCCATACCGACCAGGGGGAACTCATGGGACTGCGCCATAAAACTCTGGCCGTGGAAGGGGTTCAGTTTCATCCCGAATCAATTATGACCGATGTGGGCAGCATCCTGCTTCATAATTTTTTGCGGCCCGATTATCCGGAGCTTCTCAGGAAATTATCATCCTAAGCAACAGAAAAAAAGAGGTGGTACAATGATAAAAGAGGCAATAGCCCAGGTCGTGACCGGTACGGATCTTGACGAGGCGCAGATGACAGCGGTCATGCAGGAGATCATGAGTGGTGAGGCCACTGATGCCCAGATCGGCTCATTTATTACCGCGCTTCGCATGAAGAGCGAAACCATTGACGAGATTGTCGGTGCTGTCAAGGTGATGCGGGAAAAGGCTACCTTTGTCGATACCGGCGTAGATACGGCCTCAGGTGAGTTGCTCATGGATATCGTCGGAACCGGTGGTGACGGTTCAGGTACATTCAATGTATCTACTACTACAGCCTTTGTTGTCGCCGGGGCAGGTATTCCGGTGGCCAAGCACGGCAACCGGGCAATTTCCTCTTCCTGCGGCAGTGCTGATGTGCTTGAAGCCCTGGGCGTTGACTTGTCCATGCCGGCAGACAAGGTTGCCGAGTGTGTACGAACAGTGGGAATCGGATTTTTGTTTGCTCCCATGCTGCACGGAGCCATGAAATATGCCATTGGCCCGCGCCGGGAAATGGGGATCAGAACAATTTTTAACATCTTAGGTCCCATGACCAACCCTGCCGGAGCCAATGTCCAGCTCACCGGTGTCTTTGCCAAAGAGTTGACAACCGTACTTGCCGAGGTCCTGGTTCGGCTGGGGATGCAGCGTACCCTGGTTGTCTGGGGTGAGGGCAATATGGATGAGATGACGGTCACCGGTACCTCCTATGTGGCTGACGGCCATGACGGTAAGGTAACAACCTATACTGTTGAACCTGAAGATGTGGGGCTTGCCCGGGCCGAAATTGCCGCAATTCGCGGTGGTGCAACAGCCGAGGAAGCCGCCGGACAGGTACGGGAAGTGCTGGGAAATACACCCGGAGCAAAGCTTGATATGGTTCTGCTCAATGCTGGTGCTGCCTTTCTGGCCGCAGGCAGGGTGGATGATCTGCAGGCCGGGGTGGATATGGCCCGGAAAATTATTGCCTCGGGTGCAGCCCTTGAAAAATTAGACAGCCTGGTTGCCTTCTGCAAGGGCTGATGAGCTATGATTTTAGATACCATTGTTGAGCGAAAACGCGAAGAAGTCGCGGCTTTAAAACGGCAGGGCATCCAATCTCCCCAGGCTGAAATAGAGCCGCCCCGCGGATTCATGCAGGCCCTGGTCGATGCACCGGGCGTGGCCGTTATTGCCGAGGCCAAGAAGGCGTCCCCGTCCAAGGGTGTTATTGCTCCGGATTTTGATCCGGTCAAGATTGCCCTTAATTATCAAGAGGGTGGAGCACAGGCCATGTCCGTGCTTACGGATGTGGATTTTTTTCAAGGCTCACTCAGCTATATTCCCCTGGTCAGAGATGCAGTCAAGCTGCCGGTACTGCGCAAGGAATTTATTATCGATCCTTATCAGGTCTATGAATCGCGCCTGATCGGTGGCGACTGTATTTTGCTGATTGTGGCGGCACTTAATGATCGCCAGCTGATGGAATTTACAGAAATTGCCCATTCCCTGGGCATGGCTGTACTGGTGGAAGTGCATGATGCTGATGAGCTGAGACGTGCACTGAAGCTGGAAACCATACTGGTTGTCATCAATAACCGTAGCCTGCGTACCTTCG
>CAZQKF010000314.1:0-3616 GCA_964593645.1 uncultured Desulfobulbus sp. | reverse complement strand
AAGGGATGGTTCCGCACCTGCCAGCACGACAAAAGTTATGCCCCTTTCTTTCTCGGCGGTCAGCAGTTTTTTCCAGGCTGCCGGGTCTTTGTTCTCTGCGGCAAACTGTTTTTCACCCTCAAAATAATAGCAGCCTTCGCAGCGGATATTGCAGCGGTTGGACATATCATAGGTTGATTCACGCAGGAAAAAATACTTGCGCACCTTTTGCCAGCGTTCCCCAATGACAGGATCGGCAATGATATCGGAAAATTTATACTGTTGAGTTTCCACGCCGGACAATCCTTACTCGCCGTTGCTGAGTTTATCAGTAATATACCGGGCAATAATGCGGACGGTGGTCAACTTGGGATAATCATCTTCGTCAATCCTGATCCCATACTCGTCTCTAAGTACAAGGGCAATGGTGGCCAGATCCATACTGTCCACACCGACTTCATCCACCAGATCAAGATCCGGATCAAAGGTCTCCGGAGTGACATCTTCCAGCTTCAACTCATTAATAATGATCTCAGCTATCCGAAGAGTGGTTTGGGCAATATCATTTTCCATGGACTCTACTCTCTTTCCTTTAATGGAGAAAACCGCATCACACCGGAACTGACAAGTTCATCATCTCCGATTGTCATGCGAAATGAATACGATTTTTTTTTATTTCCTGCAACAGCATAGATATGCAGACGTTCACCCGGCTGAACCCGCCTTCTAAACTTTACCCGGCCAAGACCCGTCAGTACGTATCCCGGCCCTGCCAACCGGCCGATGACATCAGAGACCATACTGAGCTGACCAATGCCCGGCAGAGTCGGGTCACCTGGAAAATGTCCGTCAAACCAGGGGGAATCCTCCTTGATGCCGACTGAAGCGCGCACTTCATCGGTTCCCGGGAACTCTAGAGTAAGCAGACTGTACCACATTCTTTGCATAATTTTTCAGTCTATCAGCAGGAACAGCAGCCAGACAAAGTGTTAGCCTGGCGCTGTGCAGGCAAATCTTTGTACCACCAAAAGACAAAACCTACAACGAGGAGATATTTTTTTATTGAATCAAATATTCCCACAGGGGGCCGGTATACCCTTTGGCATACATTCGTTCAACAAGAGCAGCGCTGTCATTTCCGCCGGAGCCGGTTATCCAGTTCACCCTATCTCCGGCCTGCTCGCGGACACGTTGCTCAATGGCAGGCAAATCAATTGCATCCGGGATATAAAAAACCGGTTGCAACAAATCCGTGTCCGGGGAAATTTTCCCCTCAGCCAGGGCTATATCATAAATCTCAGTATGAGGGTAAATGCGAATCCCGGTAAAAAAGAAAAAAACCGCCTTGGGCAGCTGAGCAATTCTTCGCAGGGTCTCGTTAACGGTTTCCACAGACTCACCCGGCCCACCTAACAAAAAATAATGGGCCACATGAAGACCGGCCGCTACAGCCTGCTCATGGGCGGCAACAACATCTTTCGGCTGAAAGGGTTTTTTATAGGTCTTCAGCATCTGCGGGGACAGGGACTCGGTGCCGAACTCAACATGTTTTAAACCAGCTGACGCCATGTGCACAAAATAGTCTGAAGGCAGTTTTCTCGGGGCAAAAAAAGCACCCCAGGGAATGGTTACTCCGGCTTGCTGCAGGGCCCTGGCAACAGCAAGGCTATGTTTGACATCAGAATTAAAGGTTGAATCGGTTATAAAAAGATATTTTGCGCCGCTGTTCTGCAAAGCCAGGGCGGTGTCTGCGACCTCAGCCGTTGCAAAAAAACGATGTATTTGCCCTTCAATATGTGGATATGGGCAGTAAATACAGTTAAAACTGCATCCCCGTTTGGTCTGCAGATTCAGCATACCGCCTTTGTGCAGATAAAAATCAAAATGGTCGGATCGACTGCTGATCAGCCGCTTTGGAGACCCATCCCAGGGCGCAGGTTGCACTGCAGGCCTATTTTTGCTCAGAACTCCCGGGATACCGGTAACATCTGCTCCTGTTTCAAGAGCATCAACCAGCAGACCAAACCGCTCTCCCTCTCCGACGATACCGTAATCAGCTCCCAGAACCTTAAATATCTCTTCCGGTAAAATAGTAAAACCAGCGCCGCCGCAGACAATCAATGCATTGCTCTTACGGCGCAGGCTTTGAATAAATGTACTGTACCGGCGAATAAAAAACAAAGGATCCCCAGCCTCGTTATTATCGACGTTTCGACATGAAATCCCTATAATATCAGGCTGATACTCGCCAAGAAGATCATTGACACCATCAACAGTCAACACGTTCATATCAACAATTTCAACCCGGTGTTTCGGAGAAACCGAAGCGGCAACATAGTCCAGTCCCAGCGGATAGACCGGATAGGGCACGGTGAGAGTATTGGGCGAAATCAGGAGAATCTTCATACCCGGCCGCACTCCATGGCGGTGATATATTTTCCCAGGCCAAGAATAAGTACGGAACCTATGCAGGGAACGTCATGACTGGTTCCCATCAACTGCGCCGGTATTGCCTCCCGATGCATAATATCGGCAGCAACCACTGCAGCAACCGCAGAGGCCGAGGCAAACTGGCCGATATACTGCCGGTAATCGACAATCGGTTTTGAAATTGCAGTCAACTGCTGAAACTCCTGCAGCTGCGCTTCTGCCTGATCCCGAACAGCCGCCGGTATGCCGACCAGAACAAGACTGTACTTATCCCGGATACATTGTACGCCGCCCAGAACATCCACCAGGGATTCCATAACGTGTTCAACTGCATGGCTCTTATAAAACAACGTTTGCAGCGTCTGGGATGCAGGCTCATTACTGCGCTGCAGGCAGAACGCTCCGCCGCCGTCTGCCAGTGGACTTTCCGGTGCAATGGACTGATCAAAAAGTGGCGAAAACAGTTTGTGTCCCTCATCAGCCCCCAGCACAAAACAGGGTCCATCGTCAACCAGCAGATCTGCAGTCAGCAGGGCCTGCTCAAAGGAGTAATCGCCGCCGCTGGTGGTATTATTTGCGCCTGTGGCCTGGAACATCATGGCGATCTGACCGGCAGGGCCGTTGTGGACAGAGCCGATAAAATCTGTGGGGCTGGGGAACTGTTCGCCGGTTTCCTCCAGACGAGTCAGAAAATCGCAGGTCTCGGAAAGTGCGCCCCAGCCGGTTCCCATGAAAACAGCTTCAGGATTTTTTTCTTCCCCCGAGTCAGCATGGGCAGCTGAGGCCAGAGACAGGGACATTATGGCAAGGCGTTTCAATCGGCGTATGGTGCGGGGCGGCAGGCCGGCAGAAAATTGCGAGCTATCCAGCAACCCCATGACTGTTTCACCAGCCAACAGGGCCTCCATGGTTGCCGTCAGACTGCCGCTGCCGGTTATGCAGGCCTTGCCCTTGATGACCAGAGGAGGTTGTTTTTCTTCCGCACCAGTACCTGGAAACGTATCCGGTTTGGTTATAACCAACGCGCCGTTGTTGCCGCCAAAACCAAAGGAGTTGGATAATACTGCAGCAACTTTTGTGCTGACGGGTGCTGCCAGCGGATTAACAAGATCAGGATCCGGCTCCGTACAACCGGTATTGGCCGGTACCTGGCCACGGGAAACCGCAATGGCTGCAACCACCGCCTCAATGGCCCCGGCAGCAGCCA
>CAZQKF010000313.1:0-3616 GCA_964593645.1 uncultured Desulfobulbus sp. | reverse complement strand
ATTACGTCAATTTTCTTTGATTTCTTTACCCTGGCAACCAGAGATTTAAGATGGGATGCGGTCTCACTGGCATCAAGGGTATGATTGAGCAAGCCGAGATTGCCGCCCAGGGCCTTGCTTTTTTCCACCAGTACCGAGTCAAATCCCTGCTCAGCCAGAGTCAGGGCAACGGTCATCCCGGCAATTCCGGCGCCAATGACCAACGCCTTGGCAGTCACTGGTACAGTCTGCTCGGGCAGAGGTTGCATGCCGCGCGCTTTGGCAACGGCCATGCGCAGCAGGTCTTCGGATTTCCTAGTGGCCTCATCCGGCTCTCCGGCATGAACCCAGGAACACTGATCGCGGATATTGACCATCTCGATCAGACATCGGTTCAGACCGGCACTCTTCAGGGTCTCCTGGAAAAGCGGTTCATGGGTACGCGGTGAACAGGCGGCAATAACTACCCGGTTCAGATTATGCTCAATAATACGATCCTTCAGGGTTTCAACGGCGTCAGCAGAACAGGAGTAAAGCGAATCCGTGTGATAGACAACACCCTCCATGTCCTCAACTGAGTTCTCAACCTTATGGACATCAACTACCGAGGCAATATTAATACCGCAATGGCAGACAAAGACACCAATACGCACCTCGTCGCCCATGGGCTTCTCATCAGGATATTTTGTATGGATGATCCCCTGGCCCCGCTGTTTTTCGAGCATCCCGGCAACGAGTCCGGCAGCGGCTGAAGCCTGGGTTACAGACTCGGGAATATCCTTGGGGCCCTGGAATGCTCCGGCAACCACCACTCCTTCAACATTGGTGGTCAGTGGATCAAAGGTATCGGATTTGGCAAAATCATATTTATTCAGCTCAATACCGGTGATATCGGCAATACCCTGGGCATCCTTGGGTGCCTCAAGACCAACGGACAGAACCACCATGTCATGGGGTACAAACTCATGCCTGCCGTCCAGGGTAGAATAGGTCAGCTGCAGACGATTTTCCCACGGAGTAACATCGGCAACCTTGGCCCGGACAAACTTAATGCCCATGGCCTCGGCCCGCTGCTGGGCCTTATCAAATTCCTTGCCCTGGGTACGGATATCCATGTAGTAAACAGTAATGTCCACTTCAGGATCATGTTCTTTGGCTACCATCGCCTCTTTAATGGCATACATACAGCATACTGAAGAACAGTAGCCGTTGTCACAGCCCAGATCACGCGAACCCACGCACTGAATAAAGGCAATGGACTTGGGATGACGACCGTCGGAAAAACATTTGACTTCGCCTAAAAACGGCCCCGAGGCTGTGGTCATCCGCTCAAATTCAACTGCAGTGACGATATCAGGGTGCTTGCCGTAGGAAAACTTGGCCAGGGTCTCATCACTGATCCGGCCGAAACCGGGCGACAGGATCACTGCGCCGACCAGCAGTTCCAGATCTTCAGGCTTTTGGCTGAAGTTGATTGCATGACTCTGGCATACCGGCACACAGATCTGGCAGGTATCATGGGTCAGGTGCAGACAGCTTGAGGGATCAATATAATAGGTGGCAGGTACGGCCTGGGCATAATCAATGTGGATGGGACGGGTCAGAGCCAGCCCCTCATTATACGGATCCACAAGATGCTTGGGGCAGTACTGGGTACAGAGCCCGCAGGCTGTACAGTTGTCTGCATCAATGTAGCGCGGACGCTGCCTTACTTTAGCGGTGAAATCACCTGGTTTTCCATCCAATGCAATAAGATCTGCATTGGTGACCATCTCTATATTTGGAGACCGACCGGCCTCTACCAGCTTAGGTGCGAGTATTCAAAGAGAGCAGTCATTGGTGGGAAAGGTCTTGTCCAACTGGGCCATAACCCCGCCGACAACAGGTGCTTTCTCCACCAGGTAGACGTAGTAACCAAGTTCAGTCAGGTCAAGGGCAGCCTGCACACCGGCAATTCCGCCGCCGACGACCATCACTTATCCGGCCCTATGTTCCATTCCTTTTCCCACTACATTCTCCAGTATAGTGTTAAGCATTTCCGCTGGCGCGAAAATGAGGTAGCAGGTTTCAGGTATCAGCATGCGGGGGCTGCTCAACTGAAAAGCTGATGCCTGACGCTGATACCTTAAAGCTTAATTCAATGTTATCTCTGCCTTTTCAAGCTCAATCTTTTCAACCTTAATCGCACAGACCTTGGCCTCGGCAATCTTACATTGCGGATCAAGGGCATCATTGGTCAGCAGGTTGGCTGCAGCCTCTTTATAATGAAAGGGGATAAAAACAAGCCCCTTTTTTACTCGATCCGTAATTCGTACCGGCAGCATAATAGTGCCGCGACGTGAAGAGGCCCGTACTTCTTCAGTATCATCAATTCCAAGCGCCTCGGCATCTTCCGGGTTCATCTCCACATAGGCATTGGGTGCAGATTCTTCCAGAACCGGTGAACGTCTGGTCATAGTCCCGGTGTGATACTGGTATAATACACGGCCTGTGGTTAGAATCAGTGGATACTCTGCATCAGGCAGTTCATCAGGGCCGCTCCAGGTGATAGCGGATAGCAACCCTTTACCACGAACAATGCCCTTAGTATGCAAAATGGATGTGCCGGGATGATCCGTTTCCGGGCAGGGCCAGGCAAGCACTTCATTTTCCAGTCGTTCATAGCTCATACCGGCCATGGCGACCCAGCAGTTGGTTATCTCTGTAAACACGTCAGCGGCCAGGGGCGGTACCGTATGATACATTGGATCAACAAATCCTGAATAGCCTGCAGATGATCCCAGCATCCGGTTGCTGACCATATTAATGATGGAAAGGTCATCACGGGCATCCCCCGGAGGCGGTACAGCACGACGAACACGCTGTACCTTGCGCTCGGTGTTGGTAAACGTGCCGTCTTTTTCCGCAAAGGAGGCTGCCGGCAAGACCACATCGGCAAGCTCGGCTGTCTCTGTGAGAAAGATGTCCTGGACAACCAGGAAATCCAGCTGTTCAAAGGCGTGCCTGGCATGATCCGAGTTAGGATCACTGAGGATTGGATTCTCACCCATGATCCACAGGCCTGAAAGTTTACCATCCGTAATAGCGTCGGGCATCTCCGTTGCCATCAAGCCTGCGGTATCTGAAACCGGTGTT
This sequence comes from uncultured Desulfobulbus sp., assembly GCA_964593645.1. Classification (GTDB taxonomy): domain Bacteria; phylum Desulfobacterota; class Desulfobulbia; order Desulfobulbales; family Desulfobulbaceae; genus Desulfobulbus_C. Next base: position 502 of record CAZQKF010000313.1, on the reverse strand, counting down.
CCCCAGATTTCAGCAAATTTTTCTTTAGCAGCTTTATCATCACAGCGTTGGTAGCCGGGAAAAAACGTCGGGTTGCAGCCCATATCACTGGCACCCTGTACGTTGTTCTGGCCGCGCAGGGGATTAAGCCCAGCCCCTGGTTTACCCAGATTACCGGTAATCAGCGCAAGGTTGGCAAGGGACTTGACATTATCCGTACCAGAGGTGTGCTGGGTGATGCCCATGGTATAATAAATCCCTGCGCTCTCAGCTTTGGCAAAGATATGCGCTGCCTCAACAATTGCTGCTGCCGGGACCTGGGTGATCTGCTCGGCCCACTCAGGGGTACACTCGGCAAGTGATTCCTTAAAGGCAGCAAAATTTTCCGTATGAGCTGCGATATACTCGGTATCTTCCAGGCCGTCGCGCAGGATTACGTGGCACATTGCATTAATCAATGCCCCATCAGTACCCGGCCGCTGCTGCAACCACGAATTTGCGGAATCACAGAGTGTAATGCGAC
>CAZQKF010000312.1:0-3620 GCA_964593645.1 uncultured Desulfobulbus sp. | reverse complement strand
CCCGGCGCATTTCCTCCAGGGGCCGGCTGATGCGACGGGCCATCCAGTACGAAAAGCAGGCGGCAAGCAGACCGATCAAACAGGCACCCAGAATAATTTTTGTATAGATTGTGGAGAGTACGCTCTCAAGTGCGGTTGCAGCAACAGACAGCCTCAGTACACCGGCCTGCGGCCTGTCACTTTCCAGGGGAACCGCAACGTACAGCATATTTTTGGCCAGGGTTTTGCTGCGGCGCAGGGATGAGCCGGTATCCCCCTGCAGGGCAGCGATGATCTCCGGTCGACGGCCATGATTATCCATGCGGGCCGGGCTCTCACTGGAATCAGCCAGCACCCTCCCGTCCCCGGCAATAACTGTGATCCGGGTATCGGCAACACGACCATTTTGTCTGCAGAATTCCTGCAGATCTGCATCACCGGCTGCCAGCAGCTGCAGGATATGGGGTTTGAGCAGCAGAGCGCGATCCTTGATATCCCCCTGCATCTGCTCATAATAAAAGGACTGGATCATGCGGGTGCCGATCCAGGTGGTGGCAAAAATTGAACTGGCAATGATGAGCAGGGCCGGCAAAAAAATCTGCCAGAACAGGCGTGTGTTTTTCATTTTGTACTCTTCTGCTCCTCTTCCACCAGGCGATAGCCTATACCGCGCACCGTTTCTATACAGCGCCCCACAGCCCCCAGTTTTTTACGCAGACCGAAGATCTGCACGTCAATGGCCCGGGGAGTAATCAGATAATCATAGCCGCGAATAACGTCAATAATCTGCCTGCGGGAGAAAACCCAGCCCGGCCGGGAGGCAAGCTGTTCCAGAATGGTGAATTCAGTGGTCGTCAAATGCACCTTCTCCCCCTCCACCAGCACCTCATGCCGTCCCTGGTGAATGACCATGGAGTGGATGGAAATCGTTTCCTCCTCGGGCTGTGACTCTCCCTGCTGCTCCTGGTTCCTCCTCAGCATCGCCTGCACCCGGGCAATGAGTACCCGCGGGCTGAAGGGCTTGGTCACGTAACCATCCGCCCCGCAGGTCAGGCCGGTTATGATGTCGTCGTCCTCACTTTTTGCTGTCAGCATGATGATCGGCAGCTGGGCTGTGTCCTGTTGGCTGCGAATAATTGAACAGATTTCGATACCGTCCTTGCCCGGCAGCATCAGATCCAGCAGAACCAGGTCAATGGCTTCCTGCTCCAAGATCTGCAGCCCCTCTTCACCGGAATCGGCACAGCTGACATTAAAGCCGGCCTTGATCAGGTTATAGCTAACCAACTGCTGGATATCGATGTCGTCTTCAACAACAAGAATACTTGCCTTTGCCACCAACATTCTCCTGCTCTAAACCATGAATTTCAAATATTACTTTTCGCAACGGGAGTTCCACGAAAAGCAAGCAAACCAATACGTCAATCCTACATACCTGCGGCGCTGTTGCAAGAAAAAGAAACCAGTTAACAGGATTATAATAAAACCCTAACACAACCTGAACAAACCACAGGTATAAACGGTCCCAACATCTTTTTTACTCTTGGAGATATCTGTGGTCAACCAGCTCACCTTTCATCGGGAAATAGATTCACTCAAACAAAAATTCATGGTCCTGGGCACGCTGGTGGAAGACCGAGTCCACAAGGCCTGCCTTGCCATGCAGTCACGGGACGAGTCGCTGCTGACGGAGATCATCGGCTCGGACTGGCAGATTGACGAGATGGAGGTTGAGGTTGAAGAAGAATGTCTGAAAATTCTGGCCCTGCACCAGCCCGTGGCCCGCGACCTGCGCCTGCTTATCGCCGTTATCAAAATCAACAATGAGCTGGAACGAATCGCCGATATTGCCGTTAATATTGCCAAGCGGGTGCAGACCATCAACAAGGATTCATCGCTCACCTTTACCATTAATTACCAGCCCATGGCAACTGCAGTACAGACCATGTTCAAAATGGGTCTTGATGCCCTGGTGCTGGAAGATGCCGCGCTGGCCCGCAGAATTTTCATCCTTGATGACGAGGTGGATCAGCTGCGCAACCTGGCCTACAAAGGCGTTATCCGAGAGTTGAACACAGAACCGGGTCATGCGGCCTGCCTGGTCAACCTGTATCTGCTGGCCCGCCATCTGGAGCGGATGGGCGACCGAATCACCAATATTGCCGAAGAGGTCATTTATCTGGTTGAAGGTGAGATTGTCCGCGGGGAAACAGACTGATATGCCGCCTTCTCTGTTTCCCCTCATGCTGTTGGTACTGGTCTCAGCGGTCTACATCCAGGCCAGGCGGCGGGCCTTTTCGCTTACCGGTTCGGGCACGGGTTCACGCAGGCTCCATTCCAGGCCTGGTTATTACGGTATGCTGACGGCGCTCTGGTGTGCAATACCTGCCCTGCTTATCTTTGGCTGCTGGCTGGCCTTTTCCGATACCATTCTGACCCAGCTGGCCCTTAAAACTCTGCCTGCATCCATGCAACATCTGCCACCCGGCCAGGCCGATTTGCTGGTCAATGATCTGCGCAATCTGGTGGCCGGTCATGTGGCGGCAAAGGATATTAATCCGGTTCTGCAACAGGCGGCTGATCAATATCTCGGTTTTCAACGCATCAGCCACGTTGCTCTTGGAATTCTGATGCTCGTTACTGCCCTGATCTCCACAATCTTTGTATACAGCCGGATTCGCCCGGAGATGCGGGCCCGCAATCATGTTGAACGTATTGTCCGGATCATTTTAATCCTCTGCTCCAGTCTGGCCATATTCACGACCATCGGCATTGTCCTGTCCGTACTGTTTGAGTCCATCCGTTTTTTCCAACAGGTGCCGATCAATGATTTTCTGTTTGGCCTGAAATGGAGTCCGCAAACGGCCCTGCGCCCGGATCAGGCCGGAAGCTCCGGCAGTTTCGGCGCAGTGCCAGTGCTGGCCGGCACCTTTTTGATCTCCACCATTGCCCTGAGCGTGGCCGTGCCCACCGGCCTCATGTCGGCCATTTATCTCTCTGAATATGCGGCACCGGCAGTTCGGGCATGGGCCAAGCCGATTATGGAGATCCTGGCCGGAGTACCCACAGTTGTCTATGGCTTTTTTGCAGCCCTGGTCATTGCTCCGCTTATCCGCAACAGCGGTTCCCTGTTCGGGCTGGGAGTTTCTTCGGAAAGCGCCCTGGCTGCCGGGCTGGTCATGGGGATCATGATCATCCCCTTTGTCTCGTCGCTGTCTGATGATGTGATCAATGCCGTGCCCCAGTCCCTGCGCGACGGCTCCTACGGACTCGGGGCCACCAAAAGCGAAACCATTATCCATGTGATTATCCCGGCGGCCTTGCCCGGGATTGTCGGCGGCGTACTGCTTGCGGCCTCCCGGGCCATCGGCGAGACCATGATCGTGGTTATGGCAGCGGGCCTGTCTGCCAACCTGACAGCTAATCCTCTGCAGGCCGTAACCACGGTCACCGTCCAGATCGTTACCCTGCTGGTGGGCGATCAGGAATTTGACAGCCCCAAAACGCTGGCGGCCTTTGCCCCGGGCCTGCTGCTCTTTATCGTCACCTTGATTCTCAACATCGTGGCCCTCTATATCGTGCGTAAGTACCGTGAAGAATATGAATAAACAACCCTCCACCATGGCACTGGTCAACCAGGG
>CAZQKF010000311.1:0-3637 GCA_964593645.1 uncultured Desulfobulbus sp. | reverse complement strand
GCCCCGTAGCAGATACCCAGTACCGGCACGCCAAGCTCAAAAAGACCCTGATCGGAGATGGGTGCATCCTCGTCATAGACCGAAGCCGGGCCGCCGGACAGGATAATACCTGTGGGAGCCATTTTTTTTAGCTCCTCCAAGGGCAGGGTATAGGGATGAATTTCCGAGTAGACCTTCTGCTCACGAACCCGACGGGCAATGAGCTGGGTGGTCTGGGAACCAAAGTCAAGGATGATGATTTTATCAGTATGTACGGACATTTTTTATTTAGGGGCTAGGGGTTAGGGACAAGGGATGAGGAGCGGAAACGGGGCGTGTACTTATCCCTTGTCCCTAACCCCTTATCTCTGCTGTTCTACAGACTTTCTGTACGATAGTTGGGTGCCTCGCGGGTGATGATGACGTCGTGGACATGGGACTCGCGCAGACCGGCCGGGGAGATGCGGACAAATTTGGCCCGCTTATGCAGCTCCTCAATGGTGGCAGAGCCGGTATAGCCCATGCCGGAGCGCAGACCGCCGAGTAACTGGTAGATCATCTCAGAGATCGCACCGCGGTAGGGAACCTTACCCTCAATGCCTTCCGGCACCAGCTTGGATGGTTCGCTTTCTTTCTTCTGGAAATAACGGTCACTGGAGCCTTTTTTCATGGCCCCCAGCGAGCCCATGCCGCGATATCCTTTGTACTTGCGGCCCTGGTACAAAAACGTCTCACCCGGGGTCTCGTCGGTTCCGGCAAACAGGGAGCCGATCATTACACAATGAGCACCAATGCCGATGGCCTTGCAGATATCGCCGGAAAACTTAATGCCGCCGTCGGCAATAATTGGGATATTATGCTTGCGTCCGACCTCGGTGCAGTTTTGCAGGGCAGTAAGTTGGGGCACACCTACACCGGCCACGATACGGGTGGTACAGATGGAACCGGGCCCGACACCAACCTTGACTGCATTGGCACCAGCCTCAATTAAGGCCTCCGTGCCTTCTGCAGTTGCAACATTACCGGCGATAATGGACAGATCCGGCCAGGCAGTCTTGACGTCGCGTACGGCCTGCAGGATTCCAGCGGAATGACCATGGGCTGAGTCCAGGACAATAACGTCAACCCCCGCATTGATCAGGGCTTCGGTACGTTCCATCATATCCGGACTAACCCCGATGGCTGCCCCGGCCAGCAGGCGGCCGATTTCATCTTTGGCCGCCAGGGGATATTTTTTTATCTTCTCAATATCCTTGATCGTGATCAATCCCTTCAGGTTGCCCTGGGGATCAACCACCAGCAGTTTTTCTATCCGGTGTTCATGGAGCTGGGCCTTGCAGTGCTCAAGGTCAATGCCTTCAGGCACCGTGACCAGGTTTTTACTGGTCATCACGTCGCGTACCCGTAGATCGTCGTCAGAGACAAAACGCAGGTCGCGGTTGGTGACAATCCCCACCAGTTTATCGCCCCGGAGTACGGGCAGGCCGGAGATCTTGTAGTTGCGCATAATGACCTGGACATCAGCTACGCTCTGGGTTTCCGTGACCGTGACCGGGTCAATGATCATGCCGGATTCAGATTTTTTCACCCGCTCCACTTCCCGGGCCTGATCCCTGGTGTCCATGTTTTTGTGGATAATACCTATTCCACCTTCCCGGGCCATGGTAATGGCAGTGCGATGTTCGGTCACCGAATCCATGGCAGCCGACACCAGCGGTGCGTTCAGCTTAACCGTGTCGGTGAGTTGGGTGGCCAGGGAAACTTCTGAGGGCAGGATTTCAGAGGCAGACGGAACCAGCAGAACGTCGTCAAAGGTATATGCAGGGGGGATGTCCTGATCAAACATTGATAACTCCTCAGGATTTTATGATAATTATTATTATAGAGTAGTCTAGCACTGTTGGGCTGCAAAAGCAAACGCAGCCGGTAAAAATGGTGTTTCCAGCGGGATTTTTTTTCTGGATTTTCCTGCCTGTTCCTGCTCTATTGTCCGGGCAGTACGAGGAATATATCTTATGGCAAAAATCATTGAAATAAATCCCTATAATCCGCAGCCACGCCTGATCAGCCAGGTGGTTGAGCTCCTGCAGCGGGGCGGGGTCATCTGTTATCCCACCGATACCATGTACGGTGTGGGCTGCGACATCTTTAACCAGAAGGCCGTCAAACGGGTTTATCAGTTGAAGAAACGGCCCAAGCATAAGCCATTTTCCTTCATGTGCTCTTCCCTGAAAAACATCAGCAAGTACGGTCATGTGGGCAACACCGCCTATCGCCTGATGCGTAAAAACCTGCCCGGCCCCTATACCCTGGTTTTGCCTGGATGCAAGCTGGTACCCAAGATAATGCTCACCAAACAGAAAACAGTGGGCATCAGGGTGCCGGATAATCCTATCTGCCTGGCCATCATTGAAGAACTGGGCAACCCGATCCTCAACACCAGCGCCCTGCGTGACGATCATTTGGCGCCTGTACTCGACGCCTTTGACGTGGATGCCCTGTTCGGTAAACAGGTGGATCTGATCATCGACGGCGGCGAAGTGTATCCCGACCCCTCAACCGTTATCTCCCTGATCGCGGATCAGCCGGAAATCCTGCGGGAGGGCAAGGGCGATGTCAGCCCTTTTGTCTGAACCAGCTTTAGCTCAGCACCTTTACAAATAAAAAAGGCCGGTTAACACCTGGCAAGTACCGGGTGAACCGACCTGAACAACATCATTTTGCCTCTACCCCTCGATGAGGACTTCCTTGAGTGATTTACTCATGGTAAAATGAAGGGTTTTTCTGGCCGGTATATCCATCATCTTACCGGTTTTAGGGTTTTTTGTGGTTCTGGGTTTGCGTGTCCGTACGGAAAAACTGCCGAACCCTCGTATCTCCACCCGCCGGTTTTCGGTCAGGGCCTGGGAGATCTCTTCCAAGATGATGTCAACGGCCTGGGCAACGTCCTGTTTATAGTAGTCAGGAAGCTGTTCGGAAACTTTATTGACAAGTTCACGCTTGAGCATGATGAAATCCTTATATATGTTGTATACGCCGTACACACGGCTGATATTTACTTGAAAAAAAGGGGTTTGTCAGCTGCGGCCCGAAGACTGCAGCTGACAAACATTACCTGTATTGGTTAGACTGCGTGCAACCTGGGCTCACTTGCCCTCTTCTTCCTCAGATCCGGCAGCAGCCTTCAGCAGATCGCCAAAGGTGGAAGGTCCGGCACTCTGAACCTTCTGGGCATACTCTTCAGGAGTGGTGCCCTTGTCGTCGCCTCCTTCCAGAGCTTTCAGAGACAGGCCGATCTTGCGGTCGTCGGCGGATACGTTGATGACCATGGCCTTCATGGTATCGCCTACGTTGAACATGCCGACCGGGGTCTTGACCTTTTCACTGCTGATCTCGGAAACGTGTACCAGCCCCTCAATGCCCTCTTCCAGCTGCACAAAAACGCCGAAATCGGTCACGTTGGTGATGGTGCCCTCGACCATGGTGCCGGTGGGGTAGTTGCTTGCAGCTGCCTGCCATGGATCGGGCTCCAACTGCTTGACGCCCAGGGAGAACCGCTCGTTTTCCTTGTCGATTTTAAGCACAACCGCCTGGATGTCTTCGCCCTTGGCGTACTTCTCAGACGGATGCTTGATGCGCTCGGTCCAGGAGAGATCGG
>CAZQKF010000310.1:0-3658 GCA_964593645.1 uncultured Desulfobulbus sp. | reverse complement strand
ATGCCCTTGGGGATGGTGACGTGCAGGCTATGCGGTTTGGTGGTAACCCGCCCCTGTTCATCCACGGTTGCCTTGCTCAGGGTGATTGTCTGCTTGGAGCCGTTATAGGCATCGCGCAGGTTGATGACGATTTTGGCGTGCTGATCCTCACCCTTCATCCGAAAGGTGGAACGACCTCCCCGGCCGGAGTACTGACTGCGGCCGAACAGGTTCTCGAAAAAATCACTGTAGCCCCTGTCGTCACCGCCGGTATAGCCGGCACCGCTGAATTCAAAGCCGGCATCCCAGTTGGGGGGCGGCTCAAAATCCTGGCCGTTTTTCCAATCCTTGCCGAACTTGTCATAGGCGGTTCGTTTTTCCGGGTCCTGCAACACTTCGTATGCCTCGCCAAGCTCCTGGAACTTGCTGTCGGCATCAGCTTCCTTACTGACGTCGGGATGATATTTGCGGGCCAGTTTCCGGTAGGCCTGCTTGATCTCCTCCTGGGTGGCCTGGCGGCTGACGCCGAGAATATCGTAATAGTCTTTGTATTCCATGGGTTCTCTTGTCTGTGTCGGTTAAATTATGTACTATGGCATACAGTAAGGTCGGCAGGAGGAAAAGCCAAGTAAAAAGAGAATTTTCAGCGGCTGCGCTGCCGTCTGGGACAACCCCTTGAACAGGTTGATTTTTCACTGTTTCATCGTCGAAGACCAATACTTTTATGAAAAAATCTTTATCCTCTTGGCCTTCTGTGGTTTATACTCTTGTATACATGAGCTGAAAAATAGGTATGGACGTGTCGTGTCAACAATCAGGCAGACAAAAGCCCCCTGCTCTCGTCGTGCTGACAGGCTTTCGTGCTACCGGCAAAAGTGCAGTTGGCAAAGTTCTGGCGGGTCGGCTCGGCTACCGGTTCGTCGATACTGATGCGGTGGTAACCGGCAGGCTGGGGTGTTCGATTGCGGATTCAGTGCAGCGCCACGGCTGGCAGCCGTTTCGTGATTGTGAGCAGAAGGTGCTGCAGGAACTCGTCGGTGTTACTGCAGCTGTGGTGGCCACCGGCGGAGGTGCTGTCCTGCACAGGGGGGCCTGGCAGGCGTTGCAGAACCGGGCCTTTGTGGTATGGCTGCAGGCGGGAAGTGCAGCCATTGTGTCCCGATTGGCGGGTGATGAGAAAACAGCAGGGCAGCGGCCGTCACTCAGCGGTCATGATGCGGTCACAGAAATCCCATTACTGCTGCAGGAACGCGAGCCGCTGTATCGGGCCGGATCCGATCTCAGTATCAACACCGAAGACGCCGTCCCGGATGAACTGGCAGCGTCTCTGTATGCACATCTTATGTTAAGGCCCGGCACTTCAGGGCAGTGAACAGGAACAGATAATATGGCAGGTAATACATTTGGAACCCTTTTTAAGGTAACCACCTGGGGCGAATCCCATGGCACAGCCTTGGGTGCAGTGATTGACGGCTGTCCTCCAGGCATTGATCTCACCGCGGAGATGATTCAGGAAGAACTGGAACGTAGGCGTCCGGGCAAGGGAGGGGCGACCTCGCCGCGTAGTGAGCCGGATCAGGTGCAGATTATGTCCGGTACGTTCCAGCCAGAAAGCTGCGAGTACCCGCAGACCACGGGTACACCTATTTCCCTGATAATTTTTAATAAGGATGCCCATTCCAAATCTTATGATACCCTGCTGGATGTATTCCGGCCCGGGCACGGCGACCTGACCTATCAGGCCAAATACGGCATTCGCGATCATCGCGGCGGCGGTCGGGCCTCGGCCCGGGAAACTGCAGCCCGGGTGGCAGCGGGAGCAGTTGCCCGCCAGGTATTGCGAAAACACGGGCTGGCCGTGCAGGCCTATACAGTGGCCCTGGGCGGAATATCTACGGAGCGCCGTGATCTCACCCAGTTGAACGAAAACAGGCTGTTCTGCCCGGATAACGAGGCGGCCGAGCGTATGGAAGAACGAATTCGTGAGGTGCGCAGCCAGGGGGATACTGTCGGCGGCATTGTTGAAATCCGGGCGGCCTGTCTGCCCGGTCTGGGAGAGCCGGTTTTTGATAAACTTGACGGTGAGCTTGCCCGGGCCCTGATGTCTATTGGTGCGGTCAAAGGGGTGGAGATTGGTGCCGGTTTCAGGGCTGCGGATATGCTGGGATCGGAAAATAACGATCCTATCTCGCCCACCGGGTTTTTGGGCAATAATTCCGGCGGTATCCTTGCCGGCATCAGCAATGGCGAGCATCTGATCATTCGAGTGGCGGTTAAGCCTATTCCGTCTATCCATAAAGAACAGCAGACCATTAATCTGCAGAATGAATCAGTCAAAATTACAGTTGGCGGAAGGCATGATATTTCAGCAATTCCGCGAATCATTCCGGTTTGCGAGGCTATGGTTCGCCTGACCCTTGTTGATCATCTCCTGCGCCAGCATGCCCTGCTGGGCCTCCAGACAGCAGTACGGAAGAAGGACAGTGAAAATATCTGAGCAAATAAACGAGATCTGGATGGTCAGTCGGGAGTACGACGGCCTGGCCGGAGCCGGTGGAGTGAAAGATGTCTGCCGTCAGCTGGCCGAAGCTCTGGTTGAGCACGCCGGTTGCCGGGTGCGGGTGGTGCTGCCGAGATACGGATTCATGGACGCACGGAAACTGGGATTTCGTCTGTTGCCGATGTCTCGTCGGGCCGGTGCAGCAGCCAGGTCTGGTTTTGCTGTGGACATGAATTATCCGGATCAGGAGCGGCGGGAATCGGTCTCGGCCTGGACTAAAAAGATACGCGGAGTTGAGATCTACCTGCTGGAATCCCCCCGCTTTGCCGAAAAACTCGGGGTGTACACCTATACGGCTGAAGAGGAGTTGAAAACAGGCTGGCAGCATCGCGGCGAGGGGCATTTTGATTATTTTGCCATGAACATACTTCTCCAAAAGGCAGCCCTGGACCTGATGATTGTCCTTGACCTCCGGCCAGACTGCATCCACTGTCAGGATGGTCATGCGGCAACTCTGCCGGCAATGATGCGAGAGACTTCAGGCTATCGACAGTTTTTCAGAGAGACAGGGGCTGTGGTAACAGTTCACAACGCAGGCACAGGCTATCATCAGGAAATTGGTGATCTTGCCTTTGCAGCTGCTGTCACCGGTCTGCCTGCCAGGGTGATTAAAGCGGGTCGCCTGGGAAACAACTTTGATCCCTTTATGGCGGCGGCACCGTATGCGCAGTTGAACACAGTCAGTGAGAACTATGCCCGTGAACTCCGGGAAACAAGTGAAGACGGCCGCACCGGCTGGCTTGGGCATGAGCTGCTGCTGCGTGGAGTCAAGCTTGCCGGGATTACAAACGGTATTAACCCGGAAGATTTTAATCCCGACCATCCTGAAAAACTGGGACTGGCCGCGGCTTTTTTTCCAGAAAAGGGCAGGCTTGCCGGTAAAAAGATATGTAAAGAACATATGCTCGCCGCCTGCAGGCCCGCTGCTACCTGGCCACGGGTTGAGCAGTATGGAAGCCTGCGAATTGATCCCGAGCTGCCGCTCTTTACCTTTATCGGCAGGTTGACTGCGCAAAAAGGTGTGGATGTGCTGCTGCAGGCAGTGTCTCTGCTGCTGGCAGGTGAAGCGGGAAATACGTTCCAACTGCTTATTCTGGGCTCGGGTGCATCTGATCTGGA
>CAZQKF010000309.1:0-3660 GCA_964593645.1 uncultured Desulfobulbus sp. | reverse complement strand
TCGACAGGTTTTTGGAGACGACGCCGTTGCCGTCCTTCTGGCCCCGGATGCGGTACGGTTGCAGAATGCTCCGGAAGATGAACTGCGCAAGTCGATCCTGGTCTTCGGTACTTCATCGGTAACCGGCCCCCTGGACAGCTTTGCCAAACTGATGATGAGTAAGAGCGTAGAAAAGCAGACCGTGGACGGGCTTGAAATTACCCGTATCCTGCTTGATGATGAAACCATTTATGGATATACGCAAGATGGTGTGGTGATCCTGGCCTATGCACCTGCCAACCTGGCCCAGGCTGTTGCCCGGAAAAAGGAAGGAGGGAGTCTCCAGGATTTTGCCTTTTTTACTGCGGCGAAAAAATTCTGGTCCAAGTCCGGTGCTGGTCGGGAATATGCGCAGAACTATCTTAATGTCGCCTCGCTGAAAAGTTTGATGGCAGCATCAGGTAATGAAGACGCTGCTGAATCGGCCAAATTTCTGGAGGGATTTCAAGGTCTTAGTTCCGTCGTTGTCGATCAGGGGGGTGAGCTGCGCCTGGCAACCCGGGTTGACTATGATTTTGACGCCTTGGACGACTTAATTAAAGATCAGTACGCCGCAGTATCTGCCGATAATATTTCCCTTGGCCTGTTGACCCGGAAAAGCCTGATCTATTACTGGGTTTCTCTGCTTGATAAACAGTATTTCAAGCAGCTTGTGGCCGCAGCCGGAGAGGAGCAGTATAAGCAGGCGGATGCAAGGGCACAGCAGGAACTGGGCCTTTCCCTGGATGAGATTATTGGCGCGGTTGGACCACAGTTTGGTCTGGTGGTCAATGAAATCGTCAACGCCGGTCTCTTTCCCCTGCCCAAAGTTGTTCTTTACCTGCAGATCAGGGATCATAAGGTGGCCCGGCAGATAGTGGACAGGCTGCGCAGGGATATTGCAGACCGGGGTTTTGCCGCCGAGCAGAGTGAAGATGTAAACGGTCAGACTATTTATTACTGGTCTGTTTTGCCGGGCGAGGCCACTCAACCGGCTCTGGTGTTGACTGAGAACATGCTCTACATTGCCAACGGTAAGGCAACCCTGGCCGCAATTGTCGGCCCGGATGCAGATCCAGGTAAGCTGTCAAGCCCCATGGCCAAGGCCCTGGGTAAAGACCTGGTGCGCAGCATTGATGACAGTAACTATACGACCGTTGTTATCCAGCCTGCACTGCTTGCCGAACAGCTCAAAGATGCAGCTGATTTTCTTGCCGGTATGCTGCAGGCCAACAAGGGCGTGTCTGCAGATCAGCTTAAAGCAGAGATTCTGAAACTGATGCATTCCATTGACATTGTAACCGCGACCAGCAGCATTCAAAAAGATCATGCCCTGTCCAGCCTGGTTTTTAAACAGGCCGCTGTTGAACCGGCAAAGGCAAAGTGATAATTTTTAGGTATATTTGATCTATGCTTCGGGAAGAAGGTATTGAGCAGAAAGGTCGTCCAGGTTTTGACCGGCGGATGACCAGGGAAGAGATAAACGCCTGCCCTGTCAGAAAGTGGGACGGGCCTGTACAGGTAATCTCTGTAAAGGACCAGGTAGCCGACGCCGTGGACAAGCTCGGCCGGGAACAGGTGCTCGGTTTTGATACGGAAACGCGACCGGCGTTTAAAAAAGGGCAGAAATACCTTCCCTCCCTGCTCCAGCTTGCTGGAAAAGACATGGTATACCTGTTCCAGCTCAATCATCTGGGATTGCCAAAACCGCTGCTGCGCCTGCTTGCCGATCCAGGCATTATCAAAACCGGGGTATCCTTGGGCTATGATCTTCAGGAACTGCAGAAATTATCCCCGTTTACCCAGGCTGGTTTTGTCGGTTTGGGCAGGATGTCGAAAGAAAAGGGGATTAAAAATCATGGTCTGCGCGGTCTGGCTGCTGTTGTCTTACAGTTGCGTATTACAAAATCTGCACAGACAAGCAATTGGGCACGTGCAGAGCTGACACCGGCCCAGATTCATTATGCTGCGACCGATGCCTGGGTAGGCAGGGAACTGTATTTGAAACTATTGGCTCTGAAGTCGTAAGCCAGGTGTCAAAGTACCGCTCCCCGTGGAGCAAAGTAATATAACAATTACCCCATATATGTCTGATTGATTCGTACTCCGATATAGACACCCAGTAAACTGCCGGCAAAGCTGACCCAGTAGCCGGTCATGAAACCCGCCTTAGCTCCCAGCCACCAGCCGATCCAGCCGAACAACGTTATACTGAGCAGCAGAATAATTTTTTTCATGTTCTTGTACTCTTCTTGTGTTGTATCGCAGTTACGGTTCCTTGTACACCGGGCAGGGACGTTTAGGATCATAATCCCTGTAGGCAGGGTCGTCATATTCCCTGTGGCATTTCAAACAGAGCCCGATACGCAGAATGCGTTGGAGTTCCTCACTGTTAAAGGGACGTAGATTCTCCCGGGATCCGTGCTGAAGCTGTTTGCCGTCAATGGTAACAAAGCTGTCAAAACCGACAGTGCGCCCTTTTAAGGTGTCCACGCCCTGATCAACAGGATAAAAATTCCATTTGCCGTCTTTTTTGGTCACCGTTCCTTCACCAAGGCCGATGGCTTTGGTTGAGGCATGGCAATCCTCACAGGCTCGCCCTTTGGCCTGGGTGGTATGCGGGTTAATGGCTGCCATGGTGAATCGGTTGAAACCGCCTTCAATATTGCCTTCTTTGTCAATCAAGGTCACAACATCCTGGCAGCCGGGAGTAACAATAACCACCTCGTCTCCCCAGACGCCGAGCATGGGTTTTTCATAGCGGATATAGGATCGGCCCTCTTCCCACCAACCCGGGGTTTCCTCAAGGGTGAGTTTGTCAAGATGCGTATCACCTGCATCACGCTTGGCATGACAGCCGTAGCACTGCGGCACCCAGGTGGAGTGACAGGCCTCGCAGGTGATGCGCTTATGGCCGGGGTAGGTACAGACACCTTTTTTGGGCGGCTTGAGTGGATGAACTTTGTCATCATTTCGGCCGATAAGGACAAAGCCGTCCTTTCCCTTTTCAATACCGACCATTTTTTTACCCTTACGGGTTGTGCCCGGCTCAGTGGAATGGCAGGCCTTGCAGCTGATCTCCAGCTGCTCTTCGTAATGGGCATACTGGGTGCCGTCACCCATGATCTCGTCCCGGGTGTGGCAGTCGATACAGGCCATGCCTTTTTTATGATGAATATCCTCGGCAATTTTCAAATAAAATCGATCCCCAGGCAGACGCTGGGATGAGAGCCCGCCCTTTTCATAGGGGGTGCCGTATCCCTCTGCCTCGAAAATACCGGTATAGGAAATACCGATTCGGCCGGAGCGGTTATGACAGCGAATGCAGTTTTCCTCGGGAATGCGCTTGACGATCAGGGGATGGGGCTTCTTTTTCTTCTCTTTCTGTCCGTCCCGGTCTGCCTGCTCCTGGTCAAACGAGGTAACCGTCATCCCCTTTTCACCTTCAGGCAGGATATAATGGCAGGCAGAACAGCCGCCGCCTTTTTCGTTAAAAAATTCCGGTGCACCGGGCAGGTCGTTTTTTTGTTTCCAGAGATGGCAGGTGGCGCAGAGCTTGCGAAAATAATCCAGGGCCAGCGAAGTTTCACCACTTGCCAGCAACTGTTCCACGGTGATCTCTGCGTTCTGAGTATCTCGTTC
>CAZQKF010000308.1:0-3671 GCA_964593645.1 uncultured Desulfobulbus sp. | reverse complement strand
CCGGGCCATAGAGACGGCAATAGGCTCCGGCGAGGGCGGTATCCTGCCCGAGTCTCGCGATGATGCCCATAAGTATATTTTTGAATATGTGCCCAACCGCTACAGTGTCACCGAGGAAAACCTGCAGAGAGCCGATGCCATTGAACTCAAATTCGGCCAGTCAGCCAAACCCGGCATGGGCGGACATCTGCCGGGGAACAAGGTCACCAAAGAAATTGCGGCCATTCGCGGTTTTTCCGAAGGGGCGGATATTATAAGTCCTGCCCATTACGAGGACATTACCGGCAAAGAACAGCTCAAGGAAAAAGTTGACTGGCTGCGCGATGTATCGGGCGGCCGTCCCATCGGTATCAAGTTTGCCGCCGGTCATATTGAGGCAGATCTGGAAATCGCCCTGTATGCAGAACCTGATTTTATTACCCTGGACGGACGAGCCGGGGGAACCGGGGCCTCGCCCAAGTATGTTAAAGGCGCAGTGGGTATCCCCACCCCCTTTGCCCTGTACCGGGCCAGGAAATTTCTCAATGCCCGCAAGGCCTTTCACGTCTCCCTGGTCTGTACCGGGGGATTACGGGTCTCGCCCGACTTTGCCAAGGCCCTGGCCCTGGGTGTAGACGCCGTTGCCGTCAGCACCAGCGCTCTCATGGCCATCGGCTGTCACCAGTACCGAATCTGCAACACCGGCAAATGTCCCATGGGCATTGCCACCCAGGATCCGGAACTGCGGGCCAGGCTTGATATTGACAAAGCGGCAAATCAGCTCCATAATTTTCTCAAGGTCAGCACCAATGAACTCAAAGACTTTGCCCGGCTGACCGGTAACAACAGCGTACACGGTTTATCCATTCAGGATCTGTGTACAACAAATTCAGAAATATCTGATCATACCCAGATCAGACATGTCTAAAAAACAGGTAAAGTGGACGAAATCGTCTGAAACAGAAAACCAGAAAAAGGAGGTAATTCATGCCCGAAGAAGCTGAAGTGGGATGTGCCAGACCCACAGGAGGACCGGTTGGAGAGGAACCGGTAACTACACAGGAAGAAAATACGCCAATGCTCAAGGAGGAACAGCACATGATTCAAGTAGGAAAAAAAGCACCGGACTTTGTAGCCCCGGGTTACCAGAAGGGAGAATTCATCAACGTTAAGCTATCTGATTATTTAGGTAAGTGGGTTCTGCTCTGCTTTTATCCAGGTGATTTCACCTTTGTCTGAGCCACCGAACTTTCAGCGGTCGCTGAAAAATATTCCGAGCTCAAAGAACTGGGTGTTGAAGTACTGTCCATCTCCATTGACTCCATGTTTACCCACAAGATGTGGGACGAGCACGAACTGAGCAAAATGGTTGAGGGAGGTGTGCCCTTTCCTATGCTCTCAGATGCAGGTGGTAAAGTCGGCACCACATACGGTGTGTACGACGAAGATTCAGGTGTGGAAAACCGCGGTCGTTTCATCATTGACCCGGACGGTGTTGTCCAGGGTTACGAAGTGCTGGTTCCGCCGATTGGCCGCAACGTGGGCGAGACCATCCGCCAGGTGCAGGCCCTGCAGCTGATCCGCAAGTCCAAAGGCGGCGAGGCCACCCCGTCCGGATGGCGTCCAGGCAAGGCTACCCTGAAACCGGGTATTAACCTGGTAGGCAAGGTATGGAAAGAGTGGAAGACAGAGCAGGCCTTTGACTAAACTAAAGTGCTGTTGACCCTACGGGCGGGGCCGTGGTGCCCTGCCCGCCTTCAGCATAGTTGCTGGTTGCTGAAATCCTGCCTGCAGACGCTCACCGGTCTTTACATTTTCCCCCTTTAAACATCTAAATATCTTCTGCATTTTTCCGGCCCGGAAGCTGAGCCGGCAACGTTAACCTGCTGATCGCAAGCTGTCTGTCCGGCCATACAGCCGCACCCCAGCCTGCACAGCCCTGAAGGAGAATATCATGACAGACAACAAGAAAAAACTGACCACCAATGCAGGTGCTCCCGTACCTGACAACCAGAACGTACTCACTGCCGGCCCTCGCGGTCCGCAGTTGCTGCAGGATGTCTGGTTTCTGGAAAAACTGGCTCATTTTGACCGGGAGGTCATTCCGGAACGTCGCATGCACGCCAAGGGATCCGGGGCTTTTGGCACCTTTACAGTCACCCACGACATCACTCCCTACACCCGGGCAAAAATATTTTCAGAAATCGGTAAAAAAACCGAGCTGTTCTCCCGCTTTTCCACCGTGGCCGGAGAACGAGGGGCTGCAGACGCAGAACGTGATATCCGCGGTTTTGCCGTTAAATTTTACACTGAGGAGGGCAACTGGGATCTGGTCGGCAATAACACGCCGGTGTTCTTCCTGCGCGATCCGCTTAAATTCCCCGACCTCAACCACGCGGTCAAACGTGATCCGCGCACCAACATGCGCAGTGCAAAAAATAACTGGGACTTCTGGACCTCCCTGCCCGAGGCCCTGCACCAGATCACCATCACCATGAGCGACCGGGGAATTCCTTCATCCTACCGCCATATGCACGGTTTCGGCAGCCATACGTTCAGCCTGATCAATGCGGCCAATGAACGACACTGGGTGAAATTCCATTTTGTCTGTCAGCAGGGTATCAAAAACCTCACCGATGAGGAGTCGGAGGCCATGATAGGCAAATGCCGCGAAAGCCACCAGCGCGATCTCTACGAGGCCATTGAAGATAAAAATTTTCCGCAGTGGAAACTGTTTATCCAGGTCATGACTGAGCAGCAGGCCGCCGATCTGCCCTATAATCCTTTTGACCTGACCAAGGTATGGTTGAAAGAGGATGCTCCTCTCATTGAGGTCGGGGTCATGGAACTCAACCGTAATCCGGAAAACTATTTTGCCGAAGTTGAGCAGTCGGCATTCAACCCGGCCAGCGTTGTTCCCGGCATCGGCTTTTCCCCCGACAAAATGCTGCAGGGCCGTTTGTTCTCCTATGGTGATGCCCAGCGCTACCGGCTCGGCGTCAACCATCACCTCATTTCGGTCAATGCCTCACGCTGTCCTTTTCACAGCTACCACCGTGACGGCTCCATGCGGGTGGACGGCAACCACGGCAGTACTCTGGGCTATGAGCCAAACAGTTCCGGTGAATGGCAGCAGCAGCCCGACTTTGCAGAGCCGCCTCTTGCTCTGGACGGGGCAGCCGACCACTGGAACCATCGTGAAGATGAAGATTATTACACCCAGCCAGGTCTACTTTTCAAGCTGATGAGTACAGAGCAGCAACAGGTCCTCTTTACCAACACAGCCGGAGCCATGGGAGACGCACCGGAGGAGATAAAGAAACGGCATATTGCCAACTGTATGAAAGCCGATCCAGCCTATGGCAGAGGAGTTGCCGCAGCCCTTGGCATATCAACTGACGAAAACTGACAGAATATAAAAAACAACCAGCCGATGCAGCAGATGCTGCATCGGCTGAAAACTGCCTTAAAAGTAAAGCACAGCATAAACAGTCATGATCTGCGCCAGCCCGCTTGCGCAGGGTTATCATCTTACAGGGTCTGCAAACTGGAACTATCTATTTTTCCGGCCTTTGCCAATGCTGCGTTCACCACCTGGCGAACATCAACCAGGCATCAGCGACCTTTGGGATTATTTGCTGCGCAGTTGCAATTCCCGGTCTTTGATTCTGCAATAATCTTTTCCATAATGG
>CAZQKF010000307.1:0-3700 GCA_964593645.1 uncultured Desulfobulbus sp. | reverse complement strand
GCAACTACGCCACCGCCCTGGAGTGGCAAAAAAAATCTGACAGCCAGGGGCAATTTCATATTGTAGACAGCGGGGCAGCCTCCGGACGTCTGGCACTCATCACCCTGCGCACGGCCCGCTTTGCCGACTGCGTAGACAGTGCCGAGCAAGTTATTGCATACGCCGAAACACAATGCCGGGACTGTTACGAATACGTTTTTATCAACAAGTTACAATACCTGGCAGCCGGCGGAAGAATCTCAAAGACCAAGAGTTTTTTCGGTGATCTGCTGAATAAAAAACCGGTGATCAGCCCGCTGGCCCATGGCGTAGAAAAAATGGGAATAACCCGCAGCAGCTCAGAACAACTGACCTTTGCCCTGGACAAACTTAAGGCTGAAGCAACTCAACAGCCCATGATCCTGCTGCAGTACTCCGACAACCGGCAATGGGTTGACGGCAGCGTCCGGAAAGCAATCAGCAGACAGCATCCGGACGCAGAAATTATTGTCTCCCCTCTGTCTATGACTTCCGGTGTCCATATGGGACCGGGAACATGGGCAGTGGCCTTTTCAGGAGCACAGTAACCCGATGAATGCGGTCATTATCATTCCAGTCTATAACCATGAACAGCGTATTCAAAATGTCGTGGAGGAATGCCTGCATCTGCAGTTGCCTGTCTTTGTTGTTGATGACGGCTCCACAGATAACACGCCTGAAATTCTCAATAAAATAAAAGGGATTACAATCCTGCACCATGCCGTGAACCAGGGAAAAGGAGCAGCCCTGCTCACCGGCTTTGCAGCTGCAGCCCCTGCCTGTGACTGGGCAGTCACCCTGGATGCAGATGGCCAGCATTGTCCTGCCGACGTGTTGAAGCTGCTTAACGCCGTCCCTGGACAGCAGCGGCCTCTGATTATCGGTACCCGCCAGGGGATGGAAGATAAACACGTACCCTGGACCAGCCGGTTTGGCCGGGGATTTTCCAACTTCTGGGTCTGGATCTCGGGCGGGCCATGGGTTTCGGATTCACAGAGCGGATTCCGGCTCTATCCGCTGCCTGAAACGCTTCAGCTTGACGTACAGGCCAGACGATTTCAGTTTGAAGTGGAAATCCTGGTCAAGGCCCGGCAGCAGGACATTCCAATACTGGAAGCACCTGTTCAGGTTATCTACCAGAAGGGGACTGAACGAGTCTCCCATTTCCGCCCCTTTGTGGATTTCTGCCGCAACTCCACAACCTTTACCCGCCTTATCGTAAGCCGTATTTTCAGGGAAATTTTTCGGAGATGAAGGGCATTGGTTACCAGATCATTGTTTTTTTCAGCAACCTGCTGGGTTCCTGGTTTTTTACAGGAATTGCAAAAATTATTGCTGCAGGCTATTTTTTCTTTTCTCCACGCACCCGGGTAAGCAACCGTTTTTACGGCGTCCTGTTCCCAGACAGATCGCCCATCTATCACCGCTGGTGCACCTTTCAGCAATTCCAGAACTTTACCACCATTCACCTTGACCGGTGGCTGCTCAGCATGCGGCCGGATGCAATCTCCTATACCTCGGAAGGTCTGGAGCACCTGCAGCAGATAACCGGCCATGGCGGGATCATCCTCCAGTCCCATTTAGGCAACTGGGACATTGCCGCCCACCTTTTGCAGCAACAGCAGCTGGATCTTGATTTGCTGCTCTACATGGGCATCAAAGATAAGGAAGAAGTGGAGTGCGAACAAAAAGAACAGCTCCGCAGCGCCGGTATCCGTATCATCGGCGTTGACCAGGGGGGCGGCTCTCCCTTTGACGCCATTGAGGGAGTCAACCACCTGCGTGCAGGCGGCTTTATCTCCATGACCGGAGATGTGCTCTGGCAGCAGGATCAGCGCAGCGTTGAAGTGGATTTTTTAGGCCGCAAGGCCCGGCTGCCTGCAGCACCATATACTTTTGCCCTGCTCTCGGGTGCACCGCTTCTGATCTTCTTTACCTTTCGCACCGGCAAAAGCAGCTATCATTTTACCCTGTCTGAACCAATACAAATTGAACAGGTATCCAGGGAACAGAGACAAGAGGCTATCAGGCAGGCGGCACAGCAGTATGCAGATCTTCTTGAGCAGACCCTGTGGCAGCATCCTTTTGAATGGTATCATTTTGATCCCTTTATTTCCTGATGAAAATGCAGTCCTTATGCTTGTGGGGCCAGGCTCCGTCACATTGCCGGAACACGCTGGAGCAGCAGACGATATCTGAATATGGATCTTTTGAGAGAGATGGAACTTGACGATAATATGGCAGTTACCTGGAAACCAGCCCGAGAACACTACCTGATCAAATGTGCGGAAAATATTTAATACCGCCCATATCACCCTGTATTAAATGACTTTTGGCGAATTCATTATAATACAAAGAGCTCTCCGAGCCTCTTTGTATTGATCAGCCAGGGGACAGTACTGATACATAATAAATGTTTTTCTCTCTTAATTTTTCATCCAGCGAGAAACAGCTTTACGCAGTCACTTTTGACACACATTAGTCAGTGGAATTGTTTTCAGGAGAAGGCTTATTCAATTCTCAGGGTACTTCAACAGGATGGGGCGTACAGTAAACAGAGAGGAACAAATCAAGCTATTTCACTGTTAGTATTGTATTTCTTGACTTATGATCAAATTTCCCTTATGGGTATAAGTTCATTTCTACTTTTACACTGATAACCGCCGCCGCTCCATGAAGTGGTCCGTACCCGTCATAAATGTCCTTATGAAACATCCCTGTGTCCGATATATACTCCTATTTATTTTGGCAAATTTTTTGGCTTGGTGGAGTTATTCATCGTGGCATACTCTGATTGAAGATCACCCTAAAAAAAATCAAAATATTCTCGCTCAAAAGTTATCCCTGCTCTGCTGGGTGGCATATGCACCCACTCTTTTCGATCCGCAACAGAACATATTTCCTGACGAAAACGATATTGAACGAGATTTGACGGTGTTGCAAAATGCAGGATTTGACGGCATTGTTACCTATGGCAGCAACAAATCTTTAGGTTTAATTCCCAGGATAGCCAAGACGATGGGTTTTAAAGGTGTGATAATGGGCATTTGGGATCCTTCGTCCGATGACGAATTTGTTAATGCTGTAAATATGAAGCCATTCGTTGACGGATATTGTGTTGGCAATGTTGGTCTGAATAAATATTACAATTTTGACGAGTTAGAAAAGACAATTGTGCGTTTGAAGGCAAAAACCAAAAAACCTGTTACAACCACGGAAGGAATTGAACTCTATCATAACAGCAGTCAATTATTAACAGTCAGTGACTGGTTTTTCCCGGATGCTCGACTGTATTGGACACAGGAAGGGGAGAGAAGCCCGCAATCTTTTATGGTTCGCCTGCTTGAAGAATATGCGCGACTGGTAAGTCTTACCGACAAACCCGTTCTTATTAAGGCCGTTGGTTTTCCTTCCCATGGCAGCACAGAGACGACGGAAGCAAAGCAAGTCAAAATGTTTTCGGCATTAAGGACAAATTCAATTTCATTTCATTACGAGCGTATTCGGTTTGTTTATTTTGAGGCTTTCAATCAACCTTGGAAAAACTGGCACCAGGTAGAGCCACACTGGGGAATTTTTTATGAGGATAGATCCCCCAAACCGGCTGCTGAATACATATGGGGCAAAAGTCTGCCCTTTTCCGAACGTTCCAGTGGCGCCCCAATGCTTACCCTCGATAACA
>CAZQKF010000306.1:0-3701 GCA_964593645.1 uncultured Desulfobulbus sp. | reverse complement strand
CCTTACGAAAATCGGATTGCACTTGTTGAAAGCGGCAACCTGATTGAATTTCACCTGGAACGTCCGGCGGAAAAAGGCTTAACAGGCAACATCTACTGCGGCCGAGTCGTTCGGGTACTGCCCGGTATGCAGGCTGCCTTTGTCGATATTGGCCTGGATCGAACCGGTTTTCTGTACGTGGATGATGTGCACACCTCCATGTCAGACCTTGAAAACCGTATTTCAAAAGATGAACGCCCATGTAATCAGTATATTCTTGAAACCGCAGAACCTGACGATACCAGTCACTCAAGCTCCAGACCCAACATTGAGGAACTGCTCAAGGAAGGCCAGGACGTTCTGGTACAGATTTCAAAAGAGCCTATTGGTTCAAAAGGGGCCCGACTCACCTGTCACGTAACCCTCCCCTGCCGCAATCTCGTTTTTATGCCGCTCACCGATCACATCGGTATCTCCCGCAAGATAAAAAATGAAGAAGTGCGCGAGCTGCTCAGGCAAAAAATTGAGCAGTTGCGTCCGCCCGGAACCGGCTTTATCGTCCGGACGGTTGCCGAGACTATTACTAGTGCTGAACTTGAAGCGGATATGGAATTCCTGCTCCTGCTCTGGGACGAAATTATGTCCACTGCTGCCCGCTCTACCGTGCCGAATCTTGTGTATAAAGATCTGGATATGGTGCTCAGGTCAGTCCGTGATCTCTTTACCGATGATGTCAACGAGCTGATAACTGATTCAAAATCAGTACATGAACGACTGCTCTCATTTGTACTGACCTTTGCCCCGAAGCTGAAAGATAAAATTGTCTATTATGAAGGTAAATCTCCCATTTTCGAGGCCTACGGTATAGAAGTTGACATCAACCGGGCTCTGGATAAAAAAGTCTGGCTGCGCTCGGGCGGATACATCATTATCGAGACCACCGAGGCACTAACTGTGGTGGATGTGAATACCGGCCGCTATGTGGGCAAAAATGATCTCAGCGAGACTATTTTCAAGACTAATATGGAGGCGGTCAAAGAGATCTCCTACCAGCTCCGGCTCCGTAATATCGGCGGCATCATTATTATAGATTTCATTGACATGGACAGTGAACAGCACCGGGAAGAACTGTACACTGCCTTTCAGGAGTCCACCCGCAAGGATAAAAGCCGGATCAACATTCTTAAACTCTCTGAATTCGGCCTGGTGCAGATGACTCGGAAGCGTTCTTGTGAAAGCTTGACCCAGATGATGTGTGAGCCCTGCCTGTACTGCGGCGGCGACGGCATTATCAAGTCCCAGCGAACCATCTGCTATGAGATATTTCGCAAAATCACCAGGGATTCACGCAAAATAAAAGGAAGTAATGTGACCATCAAGGTTCATCCCCGGGTTGCGGATATGCTGCTCAGAGAAGAAGCCCAGCACATAGAGCTTCTTGAAGAGATGACCGCCAAACGATTCACCATTATCCCGGTGCGCGACATCCACATCAAACGTTACGAAATTATCTGGAACGAGTAGCCCAACCTGCTTTGAGACTATGCCCCCGATCATTACCTTCATAGGCTGGCACGACTGCGGCAAAACAACCCTGGCAAGCCAGGTTGTCCGGCACCTCAAAGAAAAAGGGTATTCGGTTGCTGTTATCAAATCAACCAAGGAAACCGGCCTGATTCTCGATAACGAGGGAACTGATACCTACAGTTACCGGCAAGCCGGGGCAGACGCGGTCACCCTGATCGCCCCTGACCAGATGGTCATGACTACTCATAATCCGGGTAAGCAGCTGACCACCCTGGCCCACCGTTTTTTTGCCGACGTTGATCTTGTGGTGGGCGAAGGGTTTAAGCAAGAACGGCAGATAGCTAAAATTGAAGTAAGCAGAGGCGATACCGATCTGCTGCGCGATCAGGTAACCGGTGTCATAGCCATTGCCACAGACCGCAATATTTCTGGAGACTATATATTTCGTTTGAATGAAAGCCTGGAGATTGCCGAGTTTATAGAAAAACGCTTTTTAAAAGGGACAACAAAACAGGATCAGGCCATTCTGCTGATCAACGGCACGAAAGTCGTTATGAAAGACTTTGTCCAGCAAGCCCTTGCCGGTACTGTTACCGGCTTTGTCAACACCCTTAAAACCAACAGTGACGATATTCAGGATATCGAACTCCGCATTAAACTCAAGGCCAAATAACCATCTTCCTTTTTCCAGACTCCAGAGGATTTCTGCACTCAAGCTCTATTCGATTATCCTGCAGTTCTCCCCTTTACAGACAACCAAGGCGGCGAGGTAGTACGCATTGTACCCCTCCTGTTTAAGTTCCCTGTAGGCCATCTCAGCCCGTGCACCCGTGGTGCAGTGGATAAAAATCTTTTTCTGCTTTGCCATGTTATCTATTTGGAAGAAAAAATCATCCATTCGGCTGCTCAGTTCACTTAACGGCAGATTATACGATGTTGCAAATTTTCCGCGCTTCATCCCCCTGCTTTCCCGGACATCCAAAATGATTGCCTGGTCAGGATCTGCAAGCGCGGCCTTGAAATCCACCACCGATACTTCTCCTGCAGCCGGTTCTCTTGTCCAGAGAACATCCTTCTGTGCCGGGCCGTTATCCAGTTCTCCTCCGTTTTTTTTCCACCCCTTAATTCCTCCCTGAACCAGAGAAACCTTGCCATACCCCTCTCCCCAAAAAAAGCGTAAGGCCTCAAGCATTTCTTCCTCATCATCACTGTACAGGACAACCGGGGCATTCGTCGGAATTTCGTCAATATAATCTTCAATTTCAGTAAATGGCATATTAACGGAACCGGGAATACGAGCTGTTATGTCTTTTTCCTCAATGCGGAGATCAACCAGAACAGCATTATCTTCCAGGATAAACTGATCGTCGGCATAGCTTGCATACTCTTCATCATCCCAAGCCATTTTGCCTTCGAGCATGACATACACATTCGTATAGCCGACTTGAATAGCCTGCAAAGCAGATTGGGTGCTCGAGGTAGTCGTTGGATTCTGCCCATAAAAAACAAGCATCTGAGATTTATCTGCAGGCAATGTACCCAGGGCCTTCTTCATGTCGGCATAGGGAATAGAAATTGCGCCAGGTAAATGGGAAGGCAGAAATGATGCGGCAGGCCGGGAATCAACAAGTGTAAAACTTACGTTATCGTCTATCAAGTCCTTAAGATCGCCCACATCCAGTTCTTGTACTCCAACCGGCAGGAGAGCAAATCGTGGTTTAATCTCTGTTGCATAAATCCTGTTATTTTTCTTCGTATAACGGATTAATACGTTGTCCCCCTTAACGGCGGAGTCAAGTCCCTCGGTGTCTTCAGTAAAACTGATCGGGATTATCTGCAGGTCACTTCCTTGGCCAACGCCAAGGCAAATGTGTTGAGCCTTTCTTGATTTGCCGAGAACTTTCCCAGAATAAACAGTAACAAGGGGTTCAATCTGAATAGAATCTGAAACATGACTAACTGTAATATTACAGTAACCACGGGAGCAGGTAAGCAGAACAGGTAAAAGTATCAGTAAGCATGCTCGGGGTAACAATCTGTTCACGAAATAGTCTCCTTGGCTGGTCTAAAAAACAGGAGTAGGTTGTACAAGATACAAAAAAAGGGTCACAGAACATCTGCCTGTAACCCTTACTCAACATGGTCGGAAAGAGAGGATTTGAACCTCCGACCCCAGCGTCCCGAACGCTGTGCTC
>CAZQKF010000305.1:0-3732 GCA_964593645.1 uncultured Desulfobulbus sp. | reverse complement strand
GTTTGATAGAATGCTTATTGCCCAGAGCATAACCATACCGCTGGTACTGATGACTAATGACGGTTCTATCCGGCAATACGACGTGCAGACACTTGACCCTGCACGGTAAATGACGACTTGCCGAAAATTGTTCCCCTTGATCACAAACTATCCCCTATTCACCTGCCAACGCCCAAATGATGCAGATTGACCCTGGATCGCCCCTGCGCCTGTACCAGTCCAACCGGCTGGAAAACCTGTTTGCCGCTCTGTGCACGGTGCTGGCCGAGCCCCCGGCCGAGCCCCTGGCCCCGGAAATCGTTGTGGTCCAGAACCCGGGCATGGCACGCTGGCTTGGCCAGCATATTGCTCTTACAACCGGGATTGCCGCCCATTTGGAGTTTCCCCTGCCTGCCACCTTTATCTGGGATGTTTTCAGGCGCACCCTGGGCGAGCTGCCGGATATGGGCGGATTTGACCGGGACGTCCTGCTGTGGCGAATTCTAGGTCTGCTGGATGAACTGCTCTCTGAACCCACCATGGCGGAGATTGCCGGCTACCTGGAAGGGGATGAGGACGGCAGCAGAAAATTTCAGCTGGCCGGGAAGATCACCGACATCTTTGACCAGTACCTGGTCTACCGGCCCGACATGCTGCTGGGTTGGGAACAGGGCAGGGATAACCACTGGCAGGCCCTGCTCTGGCGCCGGTTGACCGCAGACAACGGTATACACCGGGCCGCCCTGTTCCACAGGTTTGTCAAGGCAGCAGAGGCTGAACAGCTGAGTACCCAAAACCTGCCGCAGCGGGTCTGTTTTTTCGGGCTCAACTCCCTGGCCCCGGCCTCCTTAGCCGTTATCGAGCGGATCAGCCCGTTGGTGGACATTCATATCTTTCACCTCAGTCCCTGTGATCAGGCCTGGGACGATATCCTGCCTGAACGGCTGCTGGCAATCAAGCGGCAGACCTGGCGCGATCAAAACCTGGATGACATCAGCGACT
The DNA here is from genome assembly GCA_964593645.1 of uncultured Desulfobulbus sp. GTDB lineage: Bacteria > Desulfobacterota > Desulfobulbia > Desulfobulbales > Desulfobulbaceae > Desulfobulbus_C. The sequence goes on along the minus strand of CAZQKF010000305.1, from coordinate 2,751 downwards.
ATTTTACCTCCGGCAATCCGCTGCTGGCCTCCATGGGCGCCATGGGCCAGGAGTTTTTCAGCCTGCTCATGGGGCTTGACCATGAGGATCTGGAACTCTATGAGAAACCCGACGATACTTGCCTGCTTGGTGCACTCCAGGGAGATATCCTTGCTCTGCGTGACCGCTGCCAGGCCCCGGTTTCACCGCCGGATCCTGCTGACAACTCCATCAGTTTTCACTGCTGCCACAGCCCCATGCGTGAAATTCAGGTACTCCATGACCGGTTGCTGGATCTGTTTGCAGCTGATCCGGAGCTGAAGCCGGCCGACATCCTGGTCATGGCGCCGGACATTAACGGCTATGCACCGTTTGTCAGCGGTGTATTCGGCTCTGCCCCTGCTGAGCTGCGGATTCCCTGGTCCATTGCTGACCGCCGGGGCAGTGCCGAGCAGCCGGTCATTGAAGGTTTTCTCGGTCTGTTGGAACTCGTCTCCAGCCGCTTTACTGCACCCGAGGTGACGGCCCTGCTGGAAAACCCGGCAATTCTGCACGCCTTTGACCTGCAAGATCAAGATTTTTCCGCGCTGCGGGAAAGCATTACCAAGGCAGGTATCCGCTGGGGGCTGAACCAAGGCCGGCGCAAGGCACGGGGAACAGATGATTCCAACCTGCACACTTGGGATTTCGGCCTGCAGCGTCTGCTGCTTGGCTATATTACCGGGCCCATGGACGCACCACTGCACAGTATCATGCCCTGCAGTTCGACCTTAAACGACACCCGTGCCTGGCTGGGCAGCCTGACGGACTTCATCTACAAACTGCAGCAGCTGCTGCAAACCCTGGCCAGACCACACACCCCGAAATCCTGGGCTGAAATCATGGAGCAGATGCTCGATGATTTTTTAACCGATAACGGAAGTGTTCAGGATCAGGACGGTCTGCTCAGCCTGCGTTCAGCCATTGCTGATTTCAGTGAATGCTGCAGCAATGCCGAATTCAGCGAACCAATCAGCCTGGCCGTGATTCGCAGTCATTTCAGCAACCAACTTGCCGAACCAGTGGGCGGCCAGGCCTTTCTCTCAGGCCGGGTTACCTTCTGCAACATGGTGCCCATGCGCTCAGTGCCCTTTAAGGTAATCTGGCTGCTGGGCATGAACGATATGGACTATCCCCGCTCCCAGCGCCCGCCCGCCTTTGACCTGATGGCAGCCCACCCACGCCTGGGAGATCGGAGCAGGCGCGACGATGATAGGTATCTCTTTCTCGAGTCCATCCTATCTGCCCGCAGTCAGCTGGCCATTTCCTGGGTTGGACGCGATCAGCAGGAAAACCGTGAACAGCCTCCGTCTGTTGTGGTTGCAGAACTACGCGATTATATTGATCGCGGCTGGCCGTCGGCCATAAAGGCCACATCAACCAGCAGCCTGCTCACTACGCAATATCCCCTGCAGCCCTTCAGCCGCCGCTGTTTTGACGGCAATCCGAAAACGGCCAGCTATGCAGCCCTCTGGCTGCCTGGCCAGAATGATGAGGCAGATGCTGTTTTTATTCCCGGTCCCCTCCCACCTCCGGACCTGGAACTGAAAGAAATCGACCTGGCCCGGCTGGTGCGGTTCTGGAATCATCCGGTTCGTTTTTTCCTGGAGCAGCGCCTTGGCCTTCGCCTGTTTACAGCCGATGAACAGCTGCCGGAAAGTGAGTCTTTTGACCTGGATCACCTGGAAAAATACCTACTGGGCCAGGAACTTGTCACCACCCTGCTTAAGGGCAATGAGCTGGATATTCCCCTGCAGCGTCTGCTGGCGGCAGGGGAGCTGCCCCGGGCAGGATTTGGCCAGGTTTTATTTAAAGAGATGAGCAATACTGCGACCACCCTGGTTGCAGACGTCAAGCCCCTGATTGCCGAGCCTGTTGAGGCCGTAGAGATCAACCTCCAGTTTGAGGACATTACCCTCAAAGGCTGGCTGAGTTCGCTCTACACCACAGGACGAGTCAGCTGCAGACCGGCAAAATGCAAGGCCAAAGACCTGCTGCAGCTGTGGATCCAGCACCTGGTGCTCTGTCTGCGCAGGCCGGAAGGTGTTGCCCTAAGCTCCTTTCATGCGGCCACTGATACAATAATCTACTTCAAGGAGGTTGCAGATCCGGAAACAGAGGTCCGAGCCCTACTTGCCGGATTTCAACAGGGGCAGCAGGAACCGCTTCATTTTTATCCCAAGACAAGCCATGCCTGGGCCGATACCGATAATAATGAGAAGCGGATGAACAAAGCACAAAAAAGCTGGTACAGCGGCTGGACCAGGGGCGAGGAAGAAGACCCGGCCTACAATCTTGCCCTGCGCGGTCTTGATCCGCTGGATGACCGGTTTGAAGAGCTGGCTGCCCTGTTTCTACCCATTGTTGCCGCAACCGAGGAATATGATGCTGCCCCTTGATCCGCTCAAGCTGAACCTGCAGGGCCAGGTCCTGATCGAGGCCAGCGCCGGAACGGGCAAGACCTATACCATAGGACTGATCTTTATCCGGCTGCTGCTGGAACAAAAGTTAAGTGTGGATCAGATCCTCGTGGTCACTTTTACCCGGGCCGCCACCGAGGAACTGCGCGGCCGTCTCCGCCTGCGCGTGCGGGAGGCCCTGGATATTTTATCCGGCCGGGAAGCAGATGATCAAACGCTGCAGGAGCTTGTGGCCGGGATCAGCGACCGTGAAGAGGCCGTTATTCTGCTCGGCGACGCCCTGACCCGGATGGACGAGGCAGCCATCTTCACC
>CAZQKF010000304.1:0-3738 GCA_964593645.1 uncultured Desulfobulbus sp. | reverse complement strand
CACGTGGACAGCCTGAATCTGGAATCCCATGAGATCCTGGTCAGTCCGATCAAGGCCCATTATTTCACCCGGGTTCTGACCAACAAAGAAACAGAAATTCTAGAGACCTTTGATACGAAGGAGTGTGGCTGCAGTCGGGTACACTTTGGTCGCCTGCGGGTCACGGAAACCATTTCCGGGTATCAAAAAATCCTGATCGGCAGTCAGAAAGTTATTGCACAAATTACCCTCGACCTGCCGCCCCATATCTTTGAAACGCATGGTCTATGGCTTGAGATTCCGGAATGGATCCGGCAGCAGAGTGAACAGAACCTGGAACATTTCATGGGCGGCATCCACGCTCTGGAACATGCGATGATCGGCGTTATGCCGCTCCTGGTATTATGTGACCGAAACGATATCGGCGGCATCTCCCATCCCTGGCATGACCAGTTACAGGAGGCGGCCGTCTTTATTTATGACGGTCATGCAGGCGGGGTCGGCCTGACGGAAAAGGGATTTTCATTATTTCGTGATCTGCTTGAACAGACAGGCCGTATTGTTGGCGACTGCCCTTGTGATACCGGCTGTCCTTCCTGTGTTCACTCGCCCAAATGCGGATCCGGCAACCGACCCATTGACAAACCATCCTGCCTGCATATCCTTGACCGACTGCGCAATCATAATAACACACCGGCAGTGCAGACTGTTGAACAGATAAAAAAACACCCCAGCCTGTTTCCCACACGCCTGGAAGATATGGAGCAACAGATCACCCTGCCGGAAAATTACGGTGTCTTTGACGTGGAAACCCAGTTGTCTGCCCAAGAGGTCGGCGGCTGGCACCGGGCAGACAAAATGCGCATCAGCGTGGCAGTGCTTTATGTCTCGGCGGAAGACCGGTTTATCTCTTTTACAGAAGACCGGATCGAAGAATTAATAGAATGGCTGTTTAAGCTTGAGCTGGTCATCGGCTTTAATAACAAGCGCTTTGACAATAAAGTACTGTCTGCCTACACCAATCAATCACTTGCCGCCCTGCCCTCCCTTGATCTTCTGGAGGAGATCTCAGCGCAATTAGGGTATCGCCTCAGCCTTGACCGACTGGCCGAGAAAACCCTGGGCATCAAGAAGAGCGGCGACGGACTGCAGGCACTCAAATGGTTTAAACAGAGAAAAATACAAAAAATTGCCGAATACTGTACAAAGGATGTACAAATTACCCGGGATCTCTTTCTGCATGGCTTCAAAAAGCACCATCTTTTGTTCCAGAATAAAGCCGGCAAGGTAGTTCGCCTGCCGGTTCATTTTGATCAGGCAAGCAGCAAAATTATGCAGCAATGAATCGCGCACGCTTTTCTTTAATCTCTTGACTTTTCTTTCGTTGAGTCTTAATTTGTACCAAACGGTCAGTTTTATTTAAGAGAGAACAGTTATGCCCACAAAAGGTCAGGAAACCAGAACCCATATCTTACAAGAGAGCCGAAAACTGTTTACCCTGCAGGGGTTCAGCAGGACCAGCATAAATGAGATTATCGCTGCAACCGACGTAAAGAAGGGAAACCTGTACTATCATTTTCCCAGTAAAGAAGAACTCGGCCTTGCCGTGCTCACCGACACACGTGATGAATTTTTAACGCTCCTTGACACCTCCCTTGCCGGCGACACTCCGGTTGAAAGAATTGTACACTCCTGCAACTTTATTCTAACGATGATGCAGCAGACCAATTTTGTCGGCGGCTGTCTTTTTGGCAATACCGCACTTGAAATGAGTGATTCAAATCCCAGGTTCGGCAAGATCATCCAGGAGGTTTTCAGCCACTGGATTACCCGGATTGAGGAAGAACTGCGGCAGGCCGGAAAATTCGGCATCCCCATAAACTCCATTCCGCCGGACGCCCTTGCAACTGCAATTGTTGCTACCCTGGAAGGTGGCATAATGCTCTCAAGGGTTTTTCAGAATAAAAATGCACTTGAGGACAGTATCCTGTCAATCAGGGCATTAATTGAAATCCGGGAGTGATTTTTTTGCTTCCTAAATGTACCGATTGGTCGGTACAAATATTACTAAGCCAAGAGGTCTACCATGGTACAATACACAAATTGTTCACGTTCAACCGGCGGCATTATGTCCAAACTACTGGTCACTGCTCTGGCCACATTGCTTCTGGGTGGTTGTGCCGGGCAATCCGGTCAAACTGCTCAGGCAGACAATCCTGACGGTGCCAGACTCATTGCCATGGGCAACGGGATCTGCAAAGACACGAAAACCGGCATAATGTGGCAGGTGGGCTCCAGCAGGAGTCTCAAATCACTTGATGACGCAAAAAAATATACGCAATCACTGCAGGAAGGCGGCTATGATGACTGGCGTCTGCCCTCGGTTACGGAACTGTATGGCTTATATATGATTTTTGACTTGCACCAGAACGGTAACTGCAAACTGGAAGTCGAAGGAACCTACTGGTCGGATGAAGCAGATCTGGAAGGGCGGGTTGGAACCTGGGAACTCGACGACAACTGTGATCCGGAACGTCAGTATATCCCCAAGGACAAGGGAAAGGTGCGGGCAGTCCGCTCATAGGCAGACACAAAAAACAGATGTTTGTCACGTTCAACGGCCAACTCGAGTCGCTGAACGTGGCAAACATCTTCCTGCGGAATCAACAACTGCAGGCTGAACTCTAGCAATCAGGGCCAGACAAGCTGTTTATGAACCCAACCGGTTAACTTCGGATGGGAAATCTTGATCCAGTCCCCTTTACGGTCCACCTTCTTCAAAATAACATCACGAACGACCTTTCCCACCTTATCATACTTGGTACCGGGGCCGGAACGCACATTCCCTTCCCTGACCTTGACGATAACGTACCGGGTTTTAGAAACCAGACTGGCATAAATCCACCCCTTATCGTTCTCATAATCACTGACTTTCATCCACTTGCCCTTATGGGCCTCGACCCTGAGCGGGTACCCCTTGGGCAACTGAAAAAGCACCTCATACTTGGTTTCAGGGCCGGAACGAAGATTCACACCGTCTTTCACTACAGAGACAAACTCTGCCGCCATAACAGAAACCGTTGACGCACATATCAGTGCCGATGCCAGCACTCCAACTCTCACACTCTGCTTCAGAGTACGATTTTTCATTTTGCTCTCCTTGGCAAACTTATTTTTTTTCGTCCCTACTCGGACGTAAAATACAGTAAAAACTCCTGATTCCCCTTAGCTCCGCACACAGGAGATGCAACAGCGCCCCTGCAGACAAGCCCAATCTCCGTACCGAATCGCCGCACCCTGGCCATAGCCTCTTCATGCAGCCCGCTCTCCCGCACAATTCCGCCCTCTCCTACCTTATCACGGGGCAATTCAAACTGTGGCTTAACCAGTGCCATAATCCGAACCTGAGGGCCAAACAACGGCAACAGCGGTGACAGCAGCGGCTGCAGTGAGATAAACGAGGCATCAATAACTGCAAAATCAAGAGGCTCGGGAATCTGCTGCCTGCTCAGGTACCGGGCATTTGTGCGCTCAAGCACCACTACCCGTTCATCCCGGCGCAGTTTCCAGTCAAGCAGTCCATAGCCGACATCAACACAGTAAACCAGGCAGGCTCCCTGCTGCAGCAGGCAATCGGTAAAACCTCCGGTGGAGCAGCCGATATCGGCACAGATCCATCCCTGCGGATCTACATCAAGTCCCTTAAGCCCTCCTGCAAGTTTCTTCCCGCCGCGGCTGACAAATTGAGATCTCTGTTTG
>CAZQKF010000303.1:2304-3748 GCA_964593645.1 uncultured Desulfobulbus sp. | reverse complement strand
TGTTCATGGGCCTGGCTATCTGCGTACTGATTTACATGATCATCAATGCGGTCTATATCTATGCCTTGCCCATGAGCGAACTACGCGGCGTGGGAAATGCCGGTGTTGCCGCATCTCAAGCTCTATTCGGTACGCTGGGCGGCAAACTGGTAGCAATCTTTGTTCTAGGCTCCATCCTGGGCACCCTGAATGCCATGACCTTAATCGGCCCACGGGTCGCCTATGCCATGGCCTTAGACGGCCTTTTTTTTCGCGGCGTTGACCATGCCCATGCCCGTTATCACACACCGCATGTTGCCATAGTAGTCCAGGCAGTCGGCGTGCTGGCTCTGCTGCTGGTTATGACCCGCTTTCCAGACAGCCTCTTCTTAAGCGCCCTGAGTTACACCACATTTGCCATCATTTGTGCCACCATGGCTGATATCTGCGCCTTGTATGCCCTGCGTCGCTCGCAACCTGAACGCAGCAGGCCATACCGAACCTGGGGCTATCCCTGGCTGCCGGCCCTGTATATAGCAGCAAACGCTGCCATTGCCCTGTCCCTGCTCATTAAACGCCCCAAGGAATGTTTGATTGGGTTGCTGGTCGCTGCTGCCTGCCTGCCTTTTTATTTCTTTTTTAAGCGTTCCTCTCGGATATCTCTTACAGATACCGAAGAAACGAATAACCATCTCAACTGACCTGCAGACTCTCCATGTCCCTATCAAGCAGCCGCCCCGGCAAACATAAAAGAAAAAAAAGAAAGATTCCGATCTGGATGATGATTGCAGCGATACCGATCATCCTCTTTCTCGTGGCCACAGTCTTTCGTCACCTGGGTATGAAAGCCGCCCAAAATCGAAGCGTTTTTATTACAACAGAGGTTCGCCTGGCTGATATCCATGTCACTATCAATGCCACCGGTACCCTGGAGCCTGAGGAGGTCATTGATGTTGGTGCCCAGATTGCCGGCCAGATTATCTCCTTTGGCAAAGATGCCGACGGCCAGACCATTGACTATGGTTCTCAGGTGGAAGAGGGCATGGTGCTGGCAAAAATTGATGACGTACTGTACGCCGCCGGAGTAAAGGAAACACAGGCCAAGATTGAGGCAAACAAGGCTGCATTGCAGCGGGCAAAAGCAAATTTACAAAGGGCCCGGGCAAATCTCGCCCGAGCCCAGCAGGACTGGGCACGAGCGCAGAAGCTTGGTCCCTCAGATGCCCTGTCAAAATCAAAGTATGATAATTATAAATCCGCCTATGAGATTGCCAAGGCTGAAATTACTGTAAACGAGGCCGAAATCCTCCAGGTCAGGGCAACCATTCTCCAGTCTGAAGCCGAGTTGACCCGAGCCCGGAGAAACTTTGAATACTGCACTATTACATCTCCGGTCAAAGGGGTTATTATCGACCGCCGGGTCAATATCGGCCAGACCGTAGTAGCCAGCCTCAATGCGCCGAGT
>CAZQKF010000303.1:0-2294 GCA_964593645.1 uncultured Desulfobulbus sp. | reverse complement strand
CACACCGTGCAGACCGCCGGATACTTTGTACGAGGAGATGGAGATCTGGGTGGCAGTCAACGAGGCCGACATCGGCAAGATTACACCGGGCGGAGCAGTCACCTTCACGGTTGACGCCTTTCCCGGCAGGATCTTTCACGGTGAAGTCGACAAGATCAGGCTGAATGCCAGCATGACCCAGAATGTCGTGTCCTATACGGTAGTTGTTGTCACCAGTAATAATGATGGTCTCCTGCTTCCCTACCTGACAGCCAATGTTGTCTTTGAGCTGGACCAGCGCGATAATGTACTCAGCGTACCCAAGTCCGCACTCCGCTGGACACCCACCCGGGAGCAGCTTGCCCCGGGCCAGAATCCTGCTGTCCTTGACCTGCCGGCCGACAATACGGTCTGGGTTGCTCTGGGCTCCTCTGTCCGGCCGGTACAGGTTCAGGCCGGTATAAGTGACGGGGTTCGCACAGAGATCCGGGGAGAGAATATTTACGAGGGTATGGAGGTTGTTACCGGCGTTCGGGCGTTTAAAAAGGGCGGCGGCAGAGGTGGCCCCGGCAGCGGTCCCAGTAATCCATTTGCGCCGAAGATACCCACTGGGCCAGGTGGCGGCAGCGGCGGCCCTGGCGGCGGAGGGCCGGGACGTTAGTCTTGCCCGAATTGATCACATGGAACTTATTAAAGTTCGTGATATCTGGCGCACCTTTCACCTGGGCAGCATTGATCTCCAGGTGCTGAAAGGGGTGTCAGCAACCATCTCCCGCGGTGAATTTGTCGCTCTGATGGGCATGTCGGGATCCGGCAAGAGTACCCTGATGAATATCTTAGGCTGCCTGGATCGTCCCACTTCAGGCGAATACCTGCTGGACGGCCAAGATGTCAGCCAGCTCTCTTCCGATGCACTGGCCCTGCTGCGTAACGAAAAAATGGGTTTTGTCTTTCAAAATTTCAATTTACTGCCGAGAATCTCCGCCCTGGACAATGTTGCCCTGCCGCTGAGCTACACCCTGCCCCGCATAAGCGAACATGAGTCACGACAGCGGGCTCGGGAACTCCTGCACCGAGTAGGACTCAAAGGTCGTGTAAACCACGACCCATCCCAGCTCTCCGGCGGTGAGCAGCAGCGTGTCGCCATAGCCAGGGCCCTGATTAACCGCCCGGAACTGTTACTGGCCGATGAGCCCACAGGCAATCTTGATTCAGGTAACAGTGCCGAAATCCTTGCCATGTTTAAGCAGCTCAACACCGATGACAACATCACCATTCTGCTGGTCACTCATGAGCCTGAAATAGCCGCTTCCGACAACCGAACCATTGTTATGCGTGACGGCATGATTGTCGACAATAACGCACCACGGCATCATGTTTAAAGAGATCACAAACGCGCTCAAAACCCTGCGCCGCAATCCCATGCGCTCCATGCTGACGACCCTGGGTATTATTGTCGGCATTGCTGCGGTAATTGCCATGATGGAGATAGGCAACGGCTCCTCCACGGCTATAAAAAATGAAATTTCCAGCATGGGTGCGAATGTACTGGTGATCATCCCCAGCACAGCCGCCACAGGAGGTGTTACCTTCGGGTTCGGCAGCGGCATGACACTTACGCCCGGTGATGCCGAAGCTCTATTGCCCCAGGCCCCGGCTGTTCGCTCTGTGGCCCCAATTGTCCGGGCCCGGGCTCAGCTCATCTACGGCAACAAAAACTGGGTTCCCTCCACCATTGAAGGGACAACGCCGTCCTACCTTGATGTTCGTGAATGGGGCATTGCCGAGGGTGCTTCCTTTACCGATGAAGATGTGACAACCGGCGCCAAGGTCTGTCTGCTGGGCCAATCAGCGGTGACTGAGCTGTTCGGCGATGAGTCTCCAGTGGGCAAAGAGATACGAGTCATGAATGTCTCGCTTCGGGTCGTGGGTGTGCTCAGCCAGAAAGGGGCCAACATGATGGGCCAGGATCAGGATGATGTGCTGCTGGCCCCCTGGACTACAATCAAATACAGGATCGCCGGCACCCGGCTGGAAGAGATGAACCAGAGCATGAGCAGCGGCCCGGGAGGCTCTGCATCAAGCTCTTTAAACGATCTCTACCCCAGTGGTGAAGTCAATCTCTATCCGGAGCAGTCACGAACCCAACGCCTAAACAGCCCGATGCTGGTCCGGTTTTCCAATATTGACGCCATTATGGCGGCGGCTCGCTCTACAGATGAAATCCAGGATGCCATTGACCAGATCAGCCGGGTTCTGCGTGATACCCATGACATCGCCCAGGGTGCTCCAGATGATTTTGAAATTGTCGACCT
>CAZQKF010000302.1:0-3750 GCA_964593645.1 uncultured Desulfobulbus sp. | reverse complement strand
ACTCCTCTTTTGCAGCAATGCAGGGCCGTACTGGTTCCGGAGATGAATCTCGGCCAGATCAGCCGGGAAGTTCAGCGGGTGAACCAGGGTGAGTGTACTGTTGTCAAGCACAACAGGATAGACGGTAAGTTTATCACTCCCCGAGAACTCTTTGTTGATTTGATGAAACTTTAAGCATCAGGTACTTTTTATGCCTATTCCAGCACAGGCCCTGCGCCACGAATATCTTCGTCATAATAAAAAATTTCCCCATGTCTGGTGCCCGGGTTGTGGCAACGGTATTGTAATGGGGGCCCTTTTGCGGGCAATCTACAGATTGGATATGGACAAGGATGACCTTGTCCTTGCCTCTGGAATCGGCTGTTCCGGCCGGATGCCCACCTATCTGGATTTTAATACACTCCATACAACGCACGGCCGGGCATTAACCTTTGCCACCGGGGTCAAACTGGCCAATCCGGCGTTAAACGTAGTGGCAATCATGGGGGATGGTGATGCAACTGCAATCGGCGGCAACCATTTTATCCATGCCGCCCGCCGTAATTTAAATCTGACCGCCATCATCATAAATAACTCTATCTATGGTATGACCGGCGGCCAGTATTCGCCCACAACGCCTTTCGGTTCAAAATCTACAACTTCGGTGTACGGTCATATTGAGCATGCTTTTTCCATTGCCGAACTTGCGGTGACTGCCGGTGCCTCTTTTGTCTCCAGGGCAACGGTGTATCATGCCGATCTCATTGATCAGTTGATAGAACAGGCCATGACAAAACGAGGCTTTGCCGTGGTTGAGGTCATTTCCAACTGTCATGTTCAGTACGGTAGACGTAATAGGTTAGGCGGTGCCGTGGATATGCTGCAAGGTTTTAAAGAACAATCCGTTACCGTTTCCCGGGCAGCCAAGATGAGCCCGGAGGAACTGGAAGGAAAAACAACTATTGGTGTGCTTGCCGATCGGGAGATCCCCATCTCAACGGAAGAGTACAAAAAAGTACGTGCACTGGCCCGGCAGCAGAAGGAGAAGATATGACTGCAGAACTTACCATTCAGGATCGGTATGAGATTCGCTTCAGCGGTTCCGGCGGCCAGGGGTTGATTACGGCAGCGGTTGTATTTGCTGAAGCCGTGGGTGTGTATGATGGGAAAAATGTCTGTCAGACCCAGAGTTACGGCCCTGAAGCACGGGGCGGAAAATCCAAGGCTGAGGTGGTGATCAGTGATAACCCCATTGACTACCCCAAGGCCCTGGAACTTGATCTGCTACTTGCTATGAACCAGGCCGCCTGTGATGCCTATTTTTATGATTTAAAGCCAAACGGTATTCTGGTGGTTGACAGTGGCCTTGTCGAGCAGCATCCCACCAGCCGTATTATTGCCATCCCGTTTACCCGTATTGCCAAAGAGGAAATAGGCCGCGAACTGGTCGCCAATATGGTTGCCCTGGGAGCAATCGGCCTGTTGTCAGACCAGGTTGATTTAGGCAACCTTGAGCGGGCCTTACTGGCCCGGGTTCCCAAAGGAACCGAAGAAATGAACAGCAAGGCTCTACTGTATGGAATAGAAGAGGCCCGCAAGATTAATCTTGATATTTTGCCAAGGGCCATAATGTCGGAAGATGACGAGGTGTAAGATATGAAAGTTGTAGCAATCAACGGCAGCGCCCGCAAAGGTGGCAACACGGAACAGCTGGTCAACTATGTGTTTGAGGAGTTGCAGAAAGAGGGGATTGAAACCGAGCTCATCAACCTATCCGGACTGCATCCGCACGGCTGTATTGCCTGTTACCAGTGTTTTAAAAAGAAAGACAGGCGTTGTATCGTTGATACCGACTGTATTAATGACTGCATAGAAAAAATGGATGCAGCAGACGGTATTATCCTGGCCTCCCCCACTTATTTTGCGGATCTCAGCAGCGAACTCAAGGCTGTTATTGATCGTACCGGCATGGTTTCGCGGGCCAACGGCGACATGTACCGACGAAAAGTGGGAGCAGCTGTTGTTGCCCGCCGTCGGGGTGGTGCCATTCATGTATTTGATTCCATCAATCATTTTTTTACAATCGGCCAGATGATCACAGTGGGAGCCTCCTATTGGAATATCGGAATCGGCCGAGAAAAAGGAGAGGTGACTGGTGATGAGGAAGGGGTAGCCACCATGCGAAATCTTGGTCAGAATATGGCCTGGCTGCTTAAAAAAATTAACACATAGCCGCAGGGTACCTTGCTCGCAGCAAAAACGTTTCTTCCCCTTTAATCCTAAGGAGATTCTTGCTGCGAGTCCATTTGTAAGCCCCCCTTTGCCACCTCTCTATAGCTGGAATCTACCAGGCCTGAAAATTCCTTTATTCCGAAGTATTCCTCCCTGACAGTCCTCGCTGTACTGAAGATAATTCTAGGTCAATGGCATACACTTTATTCATTATTATTTTCAAAATACATTTGACCTTGAATCTGCTAGACCATATAACATAAGAATGAGTAATTAAAATATTTTCTAATTTTTATATCGACTCTGCCGCAATAAAATAGTCGGCACTACGGAGGAGGAGTAATCAGCATGCTGGTCATTTGTGAAGATTGTGCAAAAAAATATGACATAGATGAAACGCGGATCAAGCGGGATAAGGCTCAATTTTCCTGTAAGGAATGCGGCCATATTATTGTTGTAGAAAAACCAAAGGTTATAGAACCTCCGGCTGAAAAAGAAACTAATTCTGATGAGGAAATTATGGCTCAAGCAGCGATGGAACCAACACGACCCACTACCCCTCAGGCAACACACAGAACTACGGGCAAGGGAACCCCGGTAAGTGTGTATATCATGACAACCATGATTATTGGTTTTCTAGTTATCAGCGCTGCCTTTGCCTATCTGTATCTCACGTTCATTCCGCAGATTATTAACAACCAGATTGAGCTTAGAACAGTTGCCATCACCAAGGCTTTCAGCGGGATTGTCAAAAAACCCCTGGTTCTGAAGGATTACCTGCAGGTGAACAAAGAGGCTCAGCGAATCAGTAAAATTCCAGGAGTTGCCTATGCTGCGGTTGTGAACAGTAAGGGCATCGTTATTGCCGGTTTTTTTAGTGATTTGCAGAGATACGATCCCCAGTTTGTCGAACTTGTGAAGAAAAAAGGTTTTCCCAAGGATGTTCTGGCCCAGAATAAACTGCCACAGGGGGGTGAAGAGAATACCGGCAGGATGATTGTTGGTGGTCAAAAAATTGTTGATGATGCGGCATTGATTGCCGACACAGGCGGTGTGGTTCATGTAGGAGTCTACGTCTCAGAGGTGGATGACGCCATTCAAAATGCCTTGCTGTCGCCGCTTACCCTTTCAGTTGCTGCAGGTGTCATTGTGGTAGGAATAATTATGATGCTGCTTCTTTCAAGCCTGATCGGCAAACCCATGCGTGAATTGACTGATGTTGCCAACCGAATCAGTTTTGGACAGATGGACCTGAATATTAACTCAAAAGGCCCGCGTGAAATGCGGGAACTTGCTGTTGCTTTTGATCGGATGCGAATCTCTATTAAAGCTGCTCTGAAAAGACTGAAAAAATAACGGCCTGTAGATGTGCAGTCGCTTAGATTTTTATTTGTCAGCATACATAAGAGGAAGGAGTCTATAGTATGATTCGTCTAACCACACGTTTTGTTCTCACAGCATGCTTATTAGGTTTTTTTATTGCCGCACCCTGTGTTTCAGCAGCAACCTACAAGCTGTCCATGCTCCCCAGGTATTCCA
>CAZQKF010000301.1:0-3753 GCA_964593645.1 uncultured Desulfobulbus sp. | reverse complement strand
GAATGGTAGCCCAAAATGGACAAAATGTAAATACTTTAATGAAACTTTATACTAGCAGAACTCAACTGCTCATTGGCTGAAGCAAGCTGCTCATTAGCCTGTTCCAGCTGCTGCCCGGCCTCCATTTCGGCTTCCATTGCAGCGTCCAGCAGTTGAGCGCTGTTGTCAGCCTCTTGCTGTGCTTCGGTCAATTTGGCTTCAGCTGCCGCAATCTGGGCCTGACAGGCAGACTCCATGGAGTCATAGGCCGACTGAAGACCGGCTATTGCCTCCTCGAGGTTTTCAACTTGTCCAACTGATACGTACGCCATTCCCCACCTTAACTCTGTAAATAATCTCTTAAACGTGAAGCCAGAGCGTGAAGATAAGGAACCTGTTCCGATGCGTTCGCCTCAAAATGAGAAAGCTGCTGCACCAGCGCGTTATAGTCCTCTTCAAAGCTCGCTCGCTTTTCATCCTGCCAGGTATCCCCGAGGGCACCAAAGCTATGATTCAAACCGTTAGCCGCTTCATTCAACGTGTCGATAAACTGCGTCAGAGACTGTGCGAAACGGTCAAGTTCATCAGGATCGCCAATTGCCTGTGGCATGATTTACCTCCAAATTTTTGTTTACCAGTAACCTTCATCATCGGATGATGCAGTTGTATTTCCGGCTGTAGCCGATTTGACACTGCCGCCGTCCAGTTTGATCTCCGACGGGGCCGGTACCACGTTCGGGTTCTTGGACTGGGTACGCATGGTCACCGACATGGTCACTCGCTGGAAAAACTCATGCAGCTGCCCGGCGTTTTCCGCATAGAAAAGGTCATGGGGCGTGCCCTCGATAAAACGCTTCAGAACCGTCTCATCCGCATCACCTCCGATAGCCATTGCCATGCGGTCACATTTGGAAGAGCGCCCTTCGGAGATAAAGTCCTCCAGCGGCCTTTCCCAGCTGTCATTAGGCTGCCCGTCTGAAACAAGAACGATCGTCGGGCGGTAGGCACGGGACGGAGTGGTCTCCTTGTCCTCGATCATGGCCTTGGCCATCTTGAGGGCGGTTCCCATCGGGGTCATACCGTTTGCCTGCAGACCTTGCCACTGCACCTGAGAAGCCTTGGTGTAGGGAACATGCAGCTCCACTTGGTTGCCAAAAGTGATGACGGAAACAAGTATCTCAGTCTCCATCTTCTCTTCCTGCGCAAAGGTATCCAGCATATCCTCGACGGCCTTGTTAAGGTTCTCGATTTTATCTCCGGACATACTGGAACTGACATCCAGAAGCAGAACGACGGGAAGCGGTTTGGCGGTCGGGGTGGTGAACTTTTTAGGATCAAACATGGATCATCCTCCTGATTAATTTGCTGGTTTCAATTTCATACAATTCTCAATACTCGGGGAAAAACTCAGCAAGGTTTCTGCTCCCGACAAACACTTCGCAGACCAGTCGGCCCCGATCCACTTTGTAAGCGGTCCTGAGTTCAACCTGCTGCCCATTGATAAGCTTTGACAAAGCATCCTTCGCTTTCTGCCCTTTGGCGGTGTGCAGTTCCGGAGCATCGTAACCGGCGGGACGAACTCTGGTTCCGATCTCACCGTTCCATTTCCACTCCGGTGACACCTCGAAGGTATCTCCGTCGATAATTGAAGTGACTCTGAATGCTGGCATCGTTGCTCCTTTTGCTTTTTCAACCAATTGCGTTTCTTTCTACCTCTGGTCTTTAGCAACCGGCGTGCCAAATAATTTAATACGACGTAACTTGCTGTTATTGCGTCGATTACGAAATTACCAGCAAAGGATAGGTATTGGCTGTATTTCAACTCAGGTTGATACATTTTAAACCCCGGTTTAAAGTTTTCGTTTTGTCTGGTTCAAAAACTTGTGCACCGCCTGAGGGGTCACACCCAACATTCTCGCCGCCTGACTCTGGTTGCCGTTTGCGGCCTCCAGTGCCCTCAGAATCATCTGTTTGCGGGCACTGCCGAGGAACTCATCCAGAGAAAATCCCTCGTAAGGTTCGGGCAAAGCATCCAATGGATCGGCATAGGTGATCGGCTCGGTAATAAGCAGGTCCGAGGCGTCCAGCACCTCCACACGGCTCAATCTCACAGAGCGTTCAATGACATTCTCAAGATCCCTGATGTTGCCTTCCCAGTTGTGCGCCTGAAGACGGCTGAGCGCATCGGCCGTGAGTCGGCGCTGTCTTTTAAGGGAACCGTTCAACCGGTCCAGAATATGGAGCACCAGTTTGGGAATATCTGAACGCCGCTCGCGCAGGGAGGGCAGTTTGATCTCGCCGACATTCAGCCGGTAATAAAGGTCTTCACGGAAATTACCTTTGCGGATCTGCTTACGGAGCTCACGATTGGTGGCCGCAACGATCCGGACATCAACAGCATGGCCTTTGGTTTGACCGATCGGCTCGACAATACCGTCCTGAAGGACCCTTAAAAGTTTCGCCTGAGCAGGTAGCGGCAGTTCCCCAAGCTCATCCAGAAACAGCGTCCCCTTGTGAGCCGCATCAAATTTTCCGGTCTGATCGTTCACAGCTCCGGTGAAGGCACCTTTTTTGTGTCCAAAAAGGATGCTTTCAACAAGGTCCTCCGGGATTGCCGCGCAGTTGACCGCGATGAAGGTGTCCTGAGGTCGGCCACTCAATGCATGGACATAACGGGCAAACAACTCTTTTCCGGTTCCGGTCTCTCCGGTAATCAGGATCGGAGCCAGCGATGAGGCCAGCATGCCTCCCATGTCGAGCGCCTTGAGCATTGTCGGATGATCCCCGACAATCCCGAGCTGTGCCCGAGCCGAATCCACATCAACCTCGTGCTCATCAAGGGTAAAACTGGAGGATTTGAATCGGACCGACGGAAACTCGTCTGATGACAGGTCAATCTCGCTTACAGGGGGGAGATCCTTCGTTACAAAGCGTGGTGGTCTTACATGAAGGATCTTGGCTGGGATTTCGCCTGAGGATGCAAGCAACACCCAACAGGCATGCATCTGGGGGGTGCCCGATGCGACCGAGATATAGAAACTGGCCGGGCCATGCTCTTCCTGAATGGCATGCGCGTGCTGTTTCAACCCGCCAAAGATGTCCCGATAACTGGTCGGGTCCGACAATTTCATATCCAGAACGTGAACCTCACAGTCCGGATGCAATGCATTGATCGCCTCTTGGGTGTTCCTGCTGATCTCCCGGGTGGTTGGCGTGTCAAAGAGAAATACATGCTCGAAACTTCTGACGTCCAACAACGACAGAATCGGTCCCAGTTGTTCCTCTTGGTCAACCAATCCTTTTGAATAGGGATCATGAAACCCGGTGAATGTCAGCAGTATATCCATCATTAATCCCACGTGTTCTTATCAGAAGTGGCCCCACCAGCCTCAACCCATTTATCAACCTGTTCTTTTTTGAACTTCCACAGGCGTCCCATGCGATGAGCGGGCATGCCATGCTTATCTATCCACTTATAAACGGTGTCTTTACTGATCCCGAGGTATTTACATATTTCATCTACTGACAACCAGCGATCATTTATTTCTGCCATGTCTCATACTCCTCTTGGGGGCTATTGCATTTTGCTATGACCTCAACAGAGGCAGTTGAGGAATGCTGTGCATACAGCACTCCCAATTTAATTCACCCTGCAAATATATTGAAATAAAAGCCCGAAGTCAAATGTTCTTTGCCGATATAAGCCGATTCTATCTTATTTTGCTGGATATCAGCGGCCAGGTGCAATTCATTCCGTATTATGGCTGAGGTGGT
>CAZQKF010000300.1:0-3754 GCA_964593645.1 uncultured Desulfobulbus sp. | reverse complement strand
CCATGGGCGGCAATCTCTGCAATGGTGCGGTGAGCGCCGACTCTTCCTGCGCTGCCCTGGTTTACGAGTGTGAGCGGGTCATCCAGGGCGTGGACGGTGAACGCACCAAGTCCATTCACGGGTTTCACACCGGTCCCGGCCGGACTATCCTTGAGCAGGGTGACGTTTTGAAATCATTTCGCATCCGTCCTGAAAATTACCAGAATATTGGCGCTGCCTACTGCAAGTATGCCATGCGCGGCTCCATGGATATTGCCACCATCGGCTGCGGGGCAGCCCTGAAGCTTGCCGCTGACAACAAAACCATTGAGCAGTTGAAACTGGCCTTTGCCGTGGCTGCCCCCACGCCCATTCGCTGTCCCAATGCGGAACAGGCAGTGCAGTCCCTGGAGATAAACGAGGAGACACTGGCAATTCTGGCTGAAGCCGTGGAAGAAGACGTACGGCCGCGTACTTCATGGCGGGCGGAAAAGGAATTCCGCCTCCATATTATCCGTACTCTGGCCAAAAGAGTAACCAGTGAAGCTGCGGCAAACCTGGGAGGAAAGAGCTGATGATGACCAGAGAGATGAGCCTGACTATCAACGGCAAAAACTATGAGATGACTGTGGACGTTCGCACCTCACTGCTTGACCTGCTGCGAAACCTTGGCTTGACCAGCGTCAAGCAGGGCTGCGGAGTGGGCGAATGCGGGGCCTGCACCGTACTGGTGGATAATGTAGCCGTGGACTCCTGCCTCTACCTTGCGCTCTGGGCCGACGGTAAAGCAGTGCGTACCACCGAAGGCGAATGTGCAGACGGCAAACTGTCGCCGGTTCAGGAGGCCTATGTGGAAGAAGGTGCAGTACAGTGCGGATTCTGCACCCCCGGTTTGATCATGGCCACCACCGCCTTTCTCGAAAAAAATGGCGGCCGGGAATTTTCCCGGGAAGAGCTCAAAAAAGCCCATGCCGGCAACCTCTGCCGCTGCACAGGCTACCAGACGGTCATCAATGCCGTCCAGCGGGCCGGAAAAAAATGACGGATTCCTGCCCGACATGGCTGGCTGTGCGAGGCCGATTTGTCGATACTGCAGCGTCTGCAGGATCGGGTGCGGCTGCCCCCCCACAGCTGCGGATTGTGGAAGACGGTCTTCTGCTTGCAAAGGACGGTCATATTCACTGGTTTGGCGACTACCGGGACGGTCGTGATCGTATCCCGGCAGACTGTCCCCCGGCAGAACATGGTCAGGGCCTGATTGTACCGGGTTTTATTGACGCCCATATCCATTTTCCACAGATGGAAATCATCGGCAGCCACGGCAAGCAGCTTCTGGAGTGGCTGGAGCACTACGCGTTTCCTGCAGAGGAGAAATATGGTAATCCCGAGTATGCTGCCGCCATGGCTGATTTTTTCCTTGATCAGCTTGTCGCAAACGGCACCACAACGGCCATGGTCTTCTGCACGGTTCATCCCCAGTCGGCTGAGGCCCTGTTTGCGGCAGCAAAAAAACGCTCCATGCGTATTATCGGCGGCAAGGTACTCATGGACAGAAACTGTCCGCCAAACCTGCGCGACAGTGCCGAGCGTGGGTATACGGAAAGCAAAGAGCTGATTGAGCGCTGGCATGGACAGGACAGGCTGCTCTACGGAGTCACTCCACGCTTTGCGCCCACATCGAGCCCAGCCCAGCTGGAGACGGCCGGAGCGCTGCGCCGTGAATATCCGGATATATACATGCAGACCCATCTTGCCGAAAATAACAATGAGATCGGCTGGGTGCATGAGCTTTTTCCAGAGCGGGACACCTACCTGGATGTCTATCATCATTATGGTTTGACCGGGCCGGGCTCAGTCTTTGCCCACTGCCTGCACCTGGAGGAAAAAGAGTGGAACATGCTCAAAGAGACAGATTCAGCCATTGCCTTCTGTCCCACTTCCAACCTTTTTCTCGGCTCCGGTCTTTTTGATCCGGCCACAGCCCGGCAAAGAGAAATCAAGACAGGACTGGCCACGGATGTGGGCGGCGGCACCTCAATGGGCATGCTCCAGACCATGCGGGAAGCCTACAAAGTCACTCAACTGCAGGGACAGGAGTGTTCCCCGGCCGACCTGCTTCATCTTGCGACCCTGGGCAGCGCTGAGGCCCTGGGCCTGGATCACCTGCTGGGCAGTTTTGCCGTCGGCAAAGAGGCGGATTTTACTGTCCTTGATCCCCAGGCCACTGAACTGCTGGCCCTGCGAACCCGAAAGGCCCAGGCAGTAGAGGAAATACTCTTTGCCCTCATGATCCTGGGCGATGACCGGGCTGTCTCACATACCTATGTGAATGGACAGCTTGCATATAAACCAGCGGGGTTGGACCATATTTTCAGGTAACAGCCTCGACAGACTCTTACAATCGACCGGAACTGCATCGCTTTGCTGTAGATTTTCGGATAAACAGGAAACTGCGTGAAAACACACCATGAATAAACCGCCGCGACTGCAACTTGAAGGCATGACCAAAATATACCCCTCGGTCATTGCCAATGAAGACATTGACCTGTCCATTGCGCCCGGTGAGATTCATGCCGTACTCGGTGAAAACGGGGCAGGTAAGTCCACGCTGATGAAGATGATTTACGGCGTGATCAAACCCGACCGTGGCCGGATGTCCTGGGACGGAAAACCGGTGGTGATCCGGAACCCGGCCCATGCCCGCAAACTGGGCATTGGTATGGTTTTTCAGCATTTTTCCCTGTTTGAGACCCTGACGGTTACCGAAAATATTGCCCTGGCCATGGACGGTTCCGAATCCCTTGACAGCCTTGCCGGACGAATCAAGACCGTTTCCGAGGAGTATGGCCTGCCCCTGGATCCGGGCCGGCTGGTTCACTCCCTGTCCGTGGGTCTGCGCCAGCGGGTCGAGATCATCCGCTGTCTGCTGCAGGAGCCCAAACTGCTCATCATGGACGAGCCCACCTCGGTACTCACGCCCCAGGCCGTCCGCACCATGTTTGCCACCCTGCGCCGCCTGGCCGAAGAGGGCTGCTCCATTCTCTATATCAGTCATAAGCTCGATGAGATAATGGAGCTCTGCCATTCAGCCACCATTATCCGGGGCGGACGGGTGACCGGCTATGCGGTTCCGGCCGAAGAATCACCATCGAGCCTGGCCCGCATGATGATCGGCAAAGAACTGCCCCACTGCTCCAGTGAACGTCCAAAAATAGAGGGCAAAGTATGCCTTGAAGTGCGTAATCTGTCCAAACAGTCAGCAGACCAGTTCGGCACGGATTTAAACAACATCAACTTCAACGTCCAAAACGGAGAAATTGTCGGCATTGCGGGAATATCCGGCAACGGCCAGCAGGAGCTGCTCTACTCGCTGAGCGGCGAACGGACGCTGCCGGATCAAGAGAGCATCTGCATGGATGGACTCCCTGTGGCCCATCTCGGCCCGGAGAAACGCCGCGGCCTGGGCCTGGGCTTTGTGCCCGAGGAACGCCTTGGCCGGGGTGCAGTACCGGGCATGTCGCTTGTCTATAATGCTCTGCTCACTGCCCATCGGCACGGCATGGTGGCGAAGGGATTACTCCGGCTCGGCCGGGCTGTGGAGTTTGCCGACAAATGCGTCAGTGAATTCTCAGTCAAATGCGGCTCCATAAATGATCCCATCACCTCGCTGTCGGGCGGCAACATGCAGAAGTTTATCACCGGCCGGGAAATTCTTCAGTCCCCGAAACTGCTCATTGTCTCCCAGCCCACCTGGGGCGTGGATGTCGGCGCCGCC
>CAZQKF010000299.1:0-3762 GCA_964593645.1 uncultured Desulfobulbus sp. | reverse complement strand
CCTGATTATTGCCCTCAACGGACTGATCGTGATTTTTGTGGTCAGCTCTGAATATTTTAAACAGCGCATGCAGCCGGCAGTACGGGTTGACAGTGTAACGGAAGAAGATGCAGCAGGAGGCCAAGATGGGTGATTCCATAGCTGTTATGATCGTAGTTGCCACCATTGCCTCGGGAATTCGCCTGGCCACCCCGTTTCTGCTGGCATCACTTGGCGAGGCCCTGGGCCAGCGCAGCGGCGTACTCAACCTTGGTGTGGACGGAGTAATGCTGATCGGCGCTTTCGGTGCCTATTACACTGTGCTTAAAACAGGTAATCTCTATTACGGGCTGCTGGTGGGCATTGGCCTCGGCATTGTGATGGGTATTTTTTACGGCTTCATCACTCTGAACCTGCGCGCCGAACAGGGAGTATCCGGTATCGGCATCTACCTCTTCGGTCTCGGTATAAGCGATCTGCTCTTTCAGACCCTTGTTGGTACACCCCGGCCCATCTTTCCCTTTATGCCGATCCATTTTCCGGTTCTCTCGGATCTGCCTATTGTCGGAGAGATGCTCTTTCAACACTCGATTATTGTCTATATCGCCTTCGGCCTGGTGCCGGTGATGAGTTTTGTCCTCAATAAAACCACCTACGGCCTCAATATCCGGGCCATCGGCGAAAATCCCGAGGCTGCGGACAGTCTGGGGGTAAGCGTTATGGCCACCCGCTATTCAGCCATTATCATCGGTAACGCACTGGCCGGTCTGGCCGGAGCAGCCCTGGCTATTGAGCTTGGTATCTTTCAGCAGAACCTGACTAATGCCATGGGATTTATTGCCATTGCCCTGGTCTACTTCGGGGCCTGGACACCAAAGGGGGTGATGATCGGTTCGCTCATCTTCGGCCTGGTGCAGGCCATTGTCCTGCAGTGTAAAACCTTTGGTGTCATACCTCGTTCCGCGTCCGATCTTGCGGCCATGGCACCGGCAATTATCACCATTCTGGCCCTGGTTGTTGTGGCCCGTCGGTTCAAGCAACCAGCTGCTTTGACAAAACCTTACGTACGAGGCGAATGATTGTATTCATCACTATTATTTCTTTTGCAAAGGAGAGCTCAATCATGAAAAATTTGTATCTCTGTTTGTCGGCTGTAATGCTGTCTCTCATCCTGCTGACACCCTCGGTGCTGCTGGCTGCCGATAAACCACTCAAGGTGGCCATCATTGCTCCGAGTGCCCAGAATGACTTGGCATTTACCCAAAGTATTGTTGATGGTATCAAGGCAATCCAGAAGGATCGTGAAATAGAGCTTGCCATCACTGATGGAACCTTTGTTGTTGAGGATGCTGCCGCAGCCATCCGCGATTATGCCAAAAAGGGTTTTGACCTGGTCATTGCCCATGGCTCCCAGTACGGCGGGTCTCTTAAGGAAATCGCACCGGATTTCCCGGATACCGCCTTTGCCTGGGGTACCTCGGCGGATACTTTTGGCCTGGCCAATGTCTCCTCCTACGAAGCGGCCTCGGATGAAGGCGGTTATGTGATGGGTGTTATGGCTGCGGCCATGAGTAAAAAAAGCGGCGTCGGTGTGGTCGGGCCCATTGAGGTCGGCGACGCCAAGCTCTATGTTGATGGTTTTGTGGCTGGAGCCAAGGCCCAGAATTCAAAAATTCGGACCAGAGTCAACTATATCGGTTCCTTTTCCGATGTAGCCCTGGCTGCCGAGGCTGCCCGGGCTCTGATGGCCTCCGGTGCCGATGTACTCACCGGTACAGCCCAGATGGTTGTCGGCGCTATTGGTGCGGCCCGGGCCAAACGAGTGCCCTGGTTTGCCACTCAGGCTAATCAGGCCGAGCTGGCTCCGGAAATCGTAGTTGCCTCACAGGTATATAAGTGGGAGGTAATTTTAAACCAAATTATCACGGATCTGGACAAGGGAATTAAGGGCGGCAAAAAGTATGATATCACCCTTGCCAACGGCGGTATTGTTATCGAGTTCAACGATAAATACAAACTCGATCCCGCGATCAAAGAGCTGGGCATGAAGACTATGGCCGGTATCAAGGACGGTTCCGTCAAGACAGGACTGTAAAGGAAACCATGAATCCACAGTCAGAAACTGCGCCCATGCTGCAGATGCGTGGGATCACTAAACGGTTTCCCGGTGTACTGGCAAGCGATAATGTCAACTTTGATATTCGCGCCGGTGAAGTCCACACCCTGCTTGGAGAAAACGGGGCAGGCAAGTCCACCCTGATGAAGATCCTCTACGGCCTGTACCAGCAGGACGAGGGAGAGATCCTCATTCACGGCAAACCGGTTCGTCTGAACTCACCTGCCCATGCCATTGAGCATGGTATCGGCATGATCCACCAGCACTTCATGCTGGTGCCCACGCTGACTGTGGCTGAAAACGTGGCCCTGGGGCTGCGGGCTGATCTTAAAACCGTCTCAGCCCGCATCACCAAACTTTCCAAGGCCTTTGGCCTCCATGTGTACCCTGATGCCCATATCTGGCAGCTGTCGGTGGGAGAACGGCAGCGGGTGGAGATTATCAAGGCCCTGTACCGGGATGTCTCCATCCTGATCCTGGACGAACCGACCGCCGTACTGACACCAAGCGAAGTGGATGATATTTTCCTGATTTTCCGCAAGCTGGCAGCTGACGGCCGGGGCCTTGTCTTTATCTCGCACAAGCTCAAAGAGGTACTTGACCTCAGTGACCGGATAACGGTTCTGCGCCATGGCCGGGTCACCGGCCACACAACCCCGGCCGAGTCGGATCGTCATGATCTGGCCCGGCTGATGGTGGGCCGTGAAGTTAAGCTGGAACCGGACAAAAAGGATATTCAGCCCGGTGCGCCGATTTTAGAGATACAGGATCTCTGCGTGGAGGGTGACCGGGGCCGCCAGGCCGTCCAGGGACTGTCCCTGACCGTGTGCGGCGGTGAAGTCTTAGGCATTGCCGGTATCTCGGGCAACGGCCAGCGGGAACTGGCTGAGGCTATTGCCGGTCTGCGGCGGCCCAGCTCTGGCACAATCTCCATTAACGGCCGGGAGACAACCCGCTTCAATCCACGCCAGGTGCGGGCGCAGGGTCTTTCCTATGTGCCGGAAGAACGTATGAAGGACGGGGCCATTGGTGAGTTTGACATCAAGGAAAACCTGATGCTGCTCGCCTATGACCAGGAACCGTTCTGTGTGCATGGAATTCTCCGCTTTCCCGAGATCCGTCGTCACTGTGAACAACTGGTCAGACAGTACGCAGTTAAAACACCTGATATTGACACCAGGACAAAAAATCTTTCCGGCGGCAATATTCAAAAACTGATCATGGCCCGTGAGCTTTCCGCCGGTCCCAAGGTGCTGCTTGCCTCCCAGCCCACCCGCGGCGTGGATATCGGCGCGGCTGAATATATCCATGCCCGGATAGCTGACGAACGTACCCGCGGTACGGCGTCCGTAGTCATTTCCGAAGATCTTGATGAGGTACTGGCGCTGTCTGATCGTATTGCGGTCATGTTTGAAGGACGGATTATGGGGATCGTGCAGCGTGAAGATGCCACCCGTGAATCCATTGGCCTGATGATGACCGGTGAACAGCAGGAGCAGGCCGCCGCATGAAGATGAGCAGAGCTGAATTTCACCACTGGCCCAACAAGGTGATAACCCTGATGGGCATGTCCGGTGTGGGCAAGACCACCATAGCCAGTATGCTGACTGCCGATACCTGGTTTCATTACTCAGCCGATTACCGGATCGGCACCCGGTACCTGTATG
>CAZQKF010000298.1:0-3765 GCA_964593645.1 uncultured Desulfobulbus sp. | reverse complement strand
CCCTGTTCATTCACCGCGACGAGGTGGAACGTTCCTGGACCTGGATCGATTCCATCCAGGACGCCTGGGCCCAATGCAACGAGCCGCCCAAGCAGTATCCCGCAGGCACCTGGGGCCCGGTGGCCTCAGTGGCACTGCTTGCCCGGGACGGCCGGGAGTGGGAAGAGTAGAAAGGGCAGGAGTGAGGGACAAGGGATAAGGGGCGAGTTGTTCGAGGCGAGGGCGGCCCCGCTCCTACACCTGCCAACACTCGTAGGAGCGGTGCCCTCGCCGCGAAATACCCCGAAATATTACAGCAGCAACAATGGTACGCACCATGACTGAAATCAAAGAATTTCCAACCCGCAACGACCTGGTGACACAGCTTGGAAAAAACATTGCGGAGCAGCTCACAGACGGTATTAAGGCAAACGGGACAGCCTCGCTGGCCGTATCCGGCGGTTCCACCCCGGTGGAGTTGTTCGAGTACCTTTCCACTCTCGATATGGGCTGGAACAAGGTCTTTATCACCCTGGTGGATGAGCGCTGGGTAGAGCCCAGGGACAATGATTCCAATGAACATCTTGTCCGCACCCATCTCCTGAAGGACAGAGCAGCAGCAGCTACCTTTGTCGGTATGAAAAACGATGCAGCCACTGCCGGGGCTGGGGAACAGGAATGTGCAAATGGTTTAACCAATGTGCCCCGCCCCTTTGACCTGCTTATCCTCGGTATGGGCAATGACGGTCACACGGCGTCGCTGTTTCCAGGAGCAAAAAAGCTGGCAGCTGCAACCGATATGGAATCCGGTAAAATCTGCATGGGCATTGCTCCGCTCACCGCACCCCATGAACGTATGACCCTGACCCTGCCCACAATCCTTGATTCCAGACAGATTGTTCTCCATATTACAGGAGAGCAGAAAAAAGAGGTTTTAGACAAGGCCATGCAGGAAGGGGCAACTCAAGAAATGCCCATCCGTTTTGTCCTGCGCCAGGAGAGAGCACCGGTGACCGTGTACTGGGCACCATGACAAAGGTTGTTTTTTATAAGTGATCTTTACATATAACGACATAGGTAATACAGTAAACGTATGATTCAATCTTTTGCCTGTAAAGAAACAGAAAAGATTTTTAACAGAAACTATTCCAAAAAGCTGCCTCAGACAATTCAACGGGCAGCTTTTAAAAAACTGCGCATGTTGAACAGATCTGTTGATCTCAATGACCTCAGGGTTCCTCCGGCCAACCGTCTTGAACAGTTGTCAGGCAGTAGAAAGGGTCAGTACAGCATTCGGATAAATGATCAGTGGCGAATCTGTTTTGACTGGCAGGACAACCATCCAGAGCAGGTGGCAATTGTTGACTACCACTGACTGATACGTCTTGAGTTGTGTCAGCTATTAATAAAAAATGGTGCCTCCATGAAAATAAAAAAAATTCCTCCTCTTCATCCCGGCGAAGTGCTGTACGACGATTTTTTGCAGCCTCTGAAGATCAGTCAGAATCAGATAGCCAGAGATCTGGGGGTTTCGCCTCGTCGAATTAATGAAATAATCCATGGTAAGCGATCTGTGACAGCGGATACTGCCTTGCGTTTTTCTCTCTATTTCGGTAATTCCGCACAATTCTGGATGGGCCTGCAGATGGATTACGATCTGGATAAAGCTGAAGATTGCTCCCTGGAAAAATTGAAGGGGGAGGTGAGTCGTTTGCTCTTTGATTCCGGCAGCATGTTGGCCGAAGAGGGAAAAACGGCCATTGCCTGATTTACTGGTAAATCAGGGAGGAGCGTTGTTCTCCTTCATGATTTCTAACTACCATCAAGGAAAAATATAACCATGCATCCAACAGTTGAACACGTAACCAAGCGTATTATCGAACGTAGCAAAAAGAACCGTGAAGCCTATCTGCAGCGGGTTGAAGAAGCCCGGGGTGAAGGCGCCTTTCGCAAGCAGCTGCCCTGTTCCAACTTTGCCCACGGCCTGGCCGGCTGCTCAAGTGGTTGCCGTACGGCGCTGCTGAAAGATGATGTCGCCAATATCGGAATCATCACCTCCTATAATGACATGGTCTCTGCCCATCAGCCCTATGGCAGGTACCCGGAGATCATAAAAGAGTCGGTTGCCGAAGCCGGAGGCATGGCCCAGGTTGCAGGCGGTGTGCCTGCCATGTGCGACGGAGTCACCCAGGGCGAGCAAGGCATGGACCTGAGCCTGGTCAGCCGGGATGTGATTGCCATGTCCACGGTGATCGGGTTGTCTCATAACGTCTTTGATGGGGCGGTTTTACTGGGCGTATGTGATAAAATCGTGCCCGGCCTGCTCATGGGTGGACTCCAGTTCGGCCACCTGCCCATGATTCTGATCCCGGCAGGGCCTATGACATCAGGTATTGCCAACAAAGATAAAAACAAGGTTCGGGAACGGTTTGCCAAGGGCGAGGTCGGCCGGGACGAACTGCTGGCCTCCGAGGTCAAGGCCTATCACAGTCCCGGCACCTGTACTTTTTACGGCACAGCCAACTCCAACCAGCTGATGGCGGAGATGCTGGGCATGCACCTGCCCGGAAGCTCGTTTGTCAATGCCGGAACCAGGCTGCGCGACGCCCTGACCAGGGCTGCTTCAACCCGGATTGCAGGCATGACCCATTTGGGTAAAGAGTACACCCCCATTGCCGAGGTGATCAGTGAAAAGTCAGTGGTTAATGCCATGGTCGGCCTGCTGGCCACCGGCGGATCTACCAATGAGACCATGCATCTGGTGGCCATTGCCCGCTCTGCCGGTATCCGCATCGACTGGAACGACTTTGCCGAACTGTCCGACAACATTCCCCTGCTGGTCCGGATCTATCCCAACGGCTCCGGAGATATCAACTCCTTTCAGCAGGCAGGCGGTATGGCCCTGCTGATTCGCGAGCTGCTCAAGGGCGGCATGGTGCACGAAGACGTGCAGACCGTTGCCGGGCCGGGACTGACCAGGTATCTTGAACAGCCTGTGCTGAACGACAATACACTCAGCTGGCAGGATGGCCCGCAACAGGCAGGGGACCCGGAAATCATTGCCCCAGTTGCCAAACCCTTTGAGGTCATGGGAGGAATCAAGGTATTATCGGGTAATCTCGGCCGGGCAATTATGAAGATTTCAGCCCTTAAAGACGGTGAAAAGACCCTGGTTGAGGCACCGGCCATGGTCTTCAACAATCAGCATGAACTGGAAGAAGCCTTTCATGCGGATAAACTCAACCGTGATCTGGTGGCGGTGGTACGGTTCCAGGGCCCGCAGGCCAACGGCATGCCTGAGTTGCATAAACTGATCACCTATCTCTCCATAACCATGGATCGCGGCTACACCGTGGGCCTGGTCACGGACGGACGGCTGTCCGGAGCCTCGGGCAAGGTGCCCTTTGCCATCCACTGCACACCCGAGGCCTTTTGCGGCGGCATGTTGGGCAAGGTGCGGGACGGCGACATGATCCGAATGGATCCGCACAACAACTCCCTGGAACTGCTGGTGGACGACCAGGAACTGGTTGACCGCGACTATGCGGCCCCGGATCTGAAAAGCCACCGGTTCGGCCTGGGTCGGCAGATATTTGCCCCATTGCGCAAGGACCTGCTGGGCGCTGAAGAGGGGGCCAGTTCCATCTTCACCTATGTCCATGAGAGCTGCAACGTAGTCTTTCCCCATGACTCCTGAGTAAAATTATGAGTACATCTAAAAAATTTGATCCAAAAAAGCGGAAAAAACTCAACAACCCAATCCGCCTTGAGTGGCTGCCGCCCGAG
>CAZQKF010000297.1:0-3774 GCA_964593645.1 uncultured Desulfobulbus sp. | reverse complement strand
GTTCAGGTAGTCGGCAAACCTCAGGGCAATACTGGAGGCCAGGTCTTCATTTACATAGAGCAGTGTTTTCAACATGGATATCACCTCGCAACACGTTGCAGTTGAGTGCTGATTACTGATTATTCTTGATTTTAGCCTCTGCCTTGGCAATGACTTCCGCAATCTCCCCTAATTTGAAGGGCTTAGCCAGAAAGTCAAACACGCCTTTGTTAAAAGATTCCTTGGCAGTTGCCATGGTCGCAAAGCCGGTGATGACAATTACCTCGGTGGCCGGGTACTTCTCTTTTACTTCGGTGAGAAACTGCATGCCGTCCACGCCTTCCATCTTCAGATCGGTGACGACTATGTCAAAGCTGCGCTCTTTTACCCGGGCCAGTGCATCGGCACTGCGGGTAAAGGTCTCTACCTCATATCCTTTTTTCTCCAGTGACGGTTTCAGTCGCTTACTGACTATGGGCTCATCATCAAGGATAAGAATACTTGTTTGATTACTTTCCATGGCTCTCCTCCATTATGGATTTTATTTGTTCAAAGTAGAAATGTATACGATCATCACTGACCATCTTTACATCCAGCTGGCGAGTGAATCCCACCAACATGCCGAGTAAAAACAGCCGGTCAAGCATGCTTTTTTTGTCCATACCCTTGAGGCGGGCCACGATGATGTCTCCGTGCTGCTCACATAAAAAATCAAAATGACTCAGGATTTCATACAGAAGCTGAGTTCTCCGTTTTCGCCTGGTTGTCTCTGTTACCCCGCCGGAAAACCTGAAGTAAATATGGTTATCGGCTATACTTTCTGTAACATAGGCATCAATGACAGTAAAATGATAGCCTAACCGGAAGTTGATATTGGTGTACTCGGCTGAAATAACAGCCAGATTACGACCGATGTCCTCGGGCCTGCTGTGACCGGTTTCAGCGGTTCGGGTCAGGCTGGACATAAAGCTGCTGAAGTCAACTCCGGCCGGGGTCATGTCCCACATGCCGGGATGAGACATGCCTTTAATCAGGGCCTTCATGGGGACGGAAACAATCTGCTCCGGTTTGATCCCCTTTTCATGCGCTCCGTCTATGCCGCCGCCCACATCAATTAAGATCAGGTCAAGCGGATAGTCCCACACCAGCTGTCCGGCTTGGGTATCCTTGTGGTGGGCATGATAAAAATTGAGATGAATAATGGTCTCTACGGCCTTTTCATGAACAAACCTGGTCAGGTCGTGATAGGTCTGACAAAATTCCGGCCGAAACTTTTCATCGGTGGGGTCGACCAGGTTAAGCGGCTCAATCTTTTTTAATACCCGGCGCAGCAGACGGTACTCGTACATCTCCTCAATGGGATCTTCCTGAAGACTGAAATAATGCAGTTCCTGAACAATGCCCTCGTAAATGGTCAGACATTCCGTATCCAGGGTGATATCACTGCCGTGCTCCAGCCGCTTAGTCGCATCTTCTAAGTTAAACAGGGCCGGGACCCTGAACTCCCGGGCAACGGTTGCCAGGTGTCCCGTGGTTGAACCGATATCGGTAATAAAGCCGGCAGCCTTGTGGATGACCCGGGCCAGCTGTGGAGAGGCATAGCGGGCAACCAGGATAGCTCCCATGGGAAAATCATCCAGGTTTCGAGTCTCATTGTAAATCCAGGCCGATCCGGAGGCAATGCCTTCCATGGCGGCAATACCGCTGCCGCGCATCAGGATCTTATACTGGCCGTCAAGCCCGTTTAAGTCGCAGGCCCGGGGCGGCCGCTCCTGCTGGAGGGTCAACTGCCTGGACTGAAGAATAATAATTTCCCCCTCTGCATTCACGGCAAATTCAACGTCCTGGGGTTTCTTAAAATGCCGTTCCAGCTGCAGACCGATTTCGGCCAGTTCCTTGAGCTGTTCATTCTGGAGGCTGGGCATGGTGCGCTGTTCTTCCAGAACCGGTTCCATATCTGTGCCGCTGCAGCCAAGCAGCACCATGCTCTGCTCCTTGCGAACAATATTGACCTCACGGGCAGTGTACGGCGGCTGCCGGTCAAGGACAAAATGATCTGTGGGCACTTCGCCTGAAACAATGGGCTCTCCCAGGCCCCAGGCCGAGTTGACCAACATGGTTTCGGCTTCCGGCCGAATGGGATCGTAACTGTACAGTACCCCGCTCACCGTTGCCGGAATCATCAGCTGACAGGCAACCGACATAATCACCTCATTGGCCCGAAAATCCTTGCCCTTGCGGTATTCCATGGCACCTGGATTGTACAGACTGGCCAAGACCTCTTTATAGGCCGTGGTCAAGTCCTGGATCGGAATATTTAAACGGCTCAGGTACTGACCGGCAAACGAGGCCACATCGTCTTCACCCAGGGCACTTGAACGGACGGCAAAACACTGCCCTTCCCCTTTGCTTCTGCCCGTGGTCAGAGCCGCAGCCTTGAGAATTGCCTGCCTGACATCTTTAGGCACCTCGCTGTTAATTATCGCCTGCTGAATCAGGCGGGCAGCTTCAGTTACACTGAGGGTACCATCGTCCCACTGCCGGGTGTAGGTCTGTACCGTTGCTTCAAGATCGTTATGTTTCCAAAAGGCGGCAAATGCTGCGGTTGTAATGGCAAAACCTGCTGGAATACGCAGGTTCAGCAGGGATCCGATCTCAGCGACATGGGCATTTTTGCCGCCGACCGCGTCAAAAACGTCCCGGCGGATTGCCCCGTAGGGCAGGACATAATCGGTAACCGGAAACAGAATACCGCCTTTGAGTATCTGGCTGAGTTCTTCTTCAATGCTGTGAAAACTTTCAAAAAGGCCGGGGTACTTCTGACCGGTTAAATGGTTAATAATAACAATAAGTTCCCGCACCAGATCGGTCAGATAACGACAGCAGTTCTGAATATACTGTTCGTCAAAAATGTAGTCTCCGCTCAACTTGTCATTGGCGTCAGCAATCAGGTCAAGGACCTGGTTGTTCAGCTCAAGACTCTTTTTAAAGTCGGCAAAGAGTACTTTAAACGGAACGGTAGTATTTTCTTTTCTCTGAAAGATCCGTCCGATCTGCTGCAGGAGGTTTTTCATTGCTGTATCCCTTTGAACTCAGGCTATGCAGCCCTGTCAGTGGGCTCCTCCGCCACCTTTGAACAGAACCCCGATAATGAGTCCGGTGGCAAGGGCAATAAGTACGGCCATAATACCAAAGAGCAGGGAATTACCAAAGGCAAGCCTTGATATCAATGCCGGAAAGCCGGTGAGCTGGAGGTTTAATTCCTGTTCAACCTGCTCGGTTACCGCTCCCTGGCTCACAGCAAGGGCCTTGACATGATAACTGCCGGGCTTCATCTTGGATGGAATAAGCAGGGTGGCACTGAAGGGGCGCATGCCGTCGCTTTCCGGGCCGTAGACTACACCGCCCTCGTTCAGGGCATAGACACCTGATTTCTCCATCAGCTTGACATACTCGCCAAAGATAAAGGCTCTGTCCTCTTCGGCAGGTTCAATGGTGATGTCTTTTTCAATGGCCTCATAGCCGACGCCTGTTTTCTCGCCGATCAACTCCTGGGTAACATTCTCCGGAAAATAGATCATGTAATCAGCCGGGGCATTTTCCAGGGAGACATCGTTCTTGTTCATCCAGAGCAGACCAAGAACTTTCCCCTTTTCTTTCAGGTGAACATCCGTCTTCGGTCCACTGACCTCGATGACGACATCACTGCCCACGGCAACAGAACCAGTGGCTTCAACAGTTGTATCGCCTGTTCTATAAAAGCTACTCCTTTGGTATCTAAAGCCGTTAAAGGTT
>CAZQKF010000296.1:0-3777 GCA_964593645.1 uncultured Desulfobulbus sp. | reverse complement strand
TCTTGTAATGGGACTGCCAATTGGCCGGATTATTAAACTGATCTGTTAAAAAATAGAGCTCTGGAAATTCCCTGGCCATGGCATAGGCCTTTTCAATAGCCCCGTCAGTGGCCCTTTTGGCCGGGGTAAGAATAATCTCGGCCCCGTAGGCCTGCATGATCTGACGCCGTTCTATGCTGGCGGATTCCGGCATGACCAACTGACAGCGGTACCCCTTGGCAGCACAGACCATGGCAAGCCCAATACCGGTGTTCCCGCTGGTGGCCTCAAGCAGAATTTTGTCAACGGTCAGCTCACCACTTTGTTCTCCGGCCTCAACCATGGACAGGGCAATCCTGTCCTTTACGGAACCGCCGGGATTAAGGCATTCGAGCTTGGCATAAATCGTACTGCTGCCGGCTCCGCCCATCCGGCCCAGGGAGATAATGGGGGTATTGCCAATCAATTTAAGGATATTCATGGGATAATCACCAGCAGCAGCCGAAACTGCAGCAAGTCAGGTAAATTTTTTCCATTCGACTGTGTACAGGGAGAATAGCACTATCCCATTTGCAGGGCAAGGACAAGTCGCGATCTGTAAATTCAGCAAGAGCTGCACTACGTTATGGCCACTTTATGTTATCCTTGGTAGTGAGACGGAGCCAGAGGTTGCATAATGCCTCACGAACAACCGGGTCTGGAATATTTTCCGCCATGCCACGAAATTCTCTTTCAGCAGCGGGATCCACATTGGTCGATGGAAACACAAATTCTTCCTCGTCTACATCAATTAAATCAGGGGGCTGTACCATCCAGCGAAGATCACTGATCGGTTCACTGTTTTCCTGCAGAAATCTATTCACCTGTTCAAGCAATTCAAGTTTAACAAGCTGCATCTGCTGCATCCAGACAGAGCTCTGCACATACACCCAGAGCACATCCCTGCGAAAATATGCAGGCATGCTGTGCCGGCCAATTTCTTTACCTGCAATCTCAGGCCACCGGCGAACCAGCGAGAAAAGGTGCAGCTGTTTTCCCCAGAGTTGACGGCCTAAAATTTTATCAAGGTTGTCAGCGAGCGGGATTACCTTTCTTTTCCTTGCGTCTGCCATTGCCTGATTATAGCGCTTCAATTTTATTTTTCCCTTCACGGCAACACAAAAAAGAGGACGGCCCTCCGTACAAGAAAGCCGCCCTCAATCGCACTACCATAACCCGCTAAACTGCAGCGGGTGGCTGAGTACTCTTTAATAGTTGTTCAGGTAGTTGTCGACTTCCCAGTCGGTTACTGCGGTGCGGTAGGAATCCCACTCTTTTTCTTTACCCTCGATGTATTTTCCGAGGATGTGCTCACCAAGGGCCTCTTTGGCAATGGGATTTGCCTTGAGTGCCTCAATGGCTTCCTGCAGACTGGCAGGCAGAGAGTCGATACCGGCGGCTACTTTCTCAGCCGGAGTCATGGCAAAGATGTCCTGATCAACGGAATCAGGGGCCTCAAGGTTGTTCTTTACACCGTCAAGACCGGAAACAAGCATCATGGCAAAAGCCAGGTACGGGTTACAGGCCGGATCCGGGCAGCGAACCTCTGTCCGGGTGCCCATTCCGCGAGATGCAGGGATACGAATCAAAGCGGAACGGTTGGAGGCAGACCACGCCACGTATACCGGAGCCTCATAACCGGGTACAAGCCTCTTGTAGGAGTTGACCAGCGGATTGGTTACTGCGGCAAAGCCCTTGGCATTTTTGGCAATACCGGCGATGTACTGGTAGCAGGTTTTGGAGAGCTGCAGAGGGCCGTTCTCGTCAAAAAAGGCATTGGTGCCGTCGCTGTTAAACAGGGACTGGTTGGTGTGCATACCCGAACCGTTGATACCAAAAATGGGTTTGGGCATAAAGGTGGCATGAAAACCGTGCCTGGAGGCGATGGAACGGACAACCCACTTGAAGGTCAAGGTGTTGTCTGCTGCTTCCAGG
Organism: uncultured Desulfobulbus sp.; assembly: GCA_964593645.1. Classification (GTDB taxonomy): domain Bacteria; phylum Desulfobacterota; class Desulfobulbia; order Desulfobulbales; family Desulfobulbaceae; genus Desulfobulbus_C. The sequence continues at coordinate 1,824 of CAZQKF010000296.1, read as the reverse complement.
GCATCGGAATACTTGAAGTTAACCTCATGTTGGCCCTCGGCAACCTCATGATGGGAGGCCTCGATCTCAAAACCCATGTCTTCCAGGGTCTCAATGATCTCACGACGGCAGTTAATGCCGGTATCGTCGGGATCTACGTCAAAGTAGCCGGCAACATCGTTGGTAATGGTGGTGGCACAGCCGTTCTCATCCTTTTTGAACAGGAAAAACTCTGCCTCGGTACCGACGTTCATGGTAAAGCCCATCTCTTTGGCGTCAGCCAGAATGCGCTTGAGGTTGTTGCGGGGGCAGCCCTCAAAAGGTGTACCGTCAGCCTTGTGAACATCACAGATAATACGAGCTGCGTTACGGCCCTCCTGATCTCTCCAAGGCAGTACGGTAAATGTGTCATAGTCGGGTTTCAGGTACATATCAGACTCGTTGATACGGACGAAGCCGTCAATGGAAGAGCCGTCAAACATCATCTGTCCATCCAGGGCCTTCTCAATCTGGCTGAGCGGTACCGCAACATTTTTCATATAACCGAAAATGTCGACAAACTGCAGGCGAAAGAAGTGCACATTCTGCTCTTCAATGGTTTTCATTATCTCGTCACGTGTCATGTTTCATCTCCTTATTCTTGGATGATTGTTAAAATGAATTCGGCAAGAGCCGAATAGCCATGTTTACCATTTTACGCATAGTTGCGCATGTCAAAAATTACATTTTCGGATATTTTTTCTAATCCGCTTACTCCTCTTCATCACCTATGATATTTTGTAAAGTTGTCTCTATTTTTTCCTGCAACTGCTCGTCAACAAGCTTGCCACCGCCATCACCGGTAACATAAAAAATATCAATGAGCTGCTCTACCTCGGTGGCAATACGGGCCCGGTGAATATCAAGCCGAAAATCAGACAGGGTCTGGGTCAGCTGATACAGGGTACCCATCCGGTCGCCGCCATACACTTCAATGACCGTGTACAGGCTCGACGAGGTATTATCAACCACGACCTTACGTTCCAGTTGCTGCACTTGACGTTTGGGTCGATTACCCAGGGTCTGCATTTTGTTCTGCAGCTGCAGGCCGACATCAAGGCGATAGTTGACAGCCAGGTTCAGATCGTTTTCCAAAGCCTGCCAGTCCTGCTCGGCAAATTCGGAATCAGCCACCGGCACCACGTCCAGCATATCCACCACAGTCCCGTCAGGCCAGGTAAAGATCTGAGCGGCAAGAACGGAAAGATTATGCAGAGCCAGCACACCGCAAAGCTTAGCCAGCAATCCCTGGCGATCCTTACTGAGCATCAGCAGAGACCAAGAACCATGCCGATCCTCGGGAAACAGCAACACCTTCTGCAGCAGCATTGAGGCCTGGTCGCGGTGCATCCGGAGGTGACGGACAACCATCTCCGGCGTAAAACTGGTTAGGTAATCCACCGGCAGATCCTCGGCTGACAGCCGGAGCTCTTCCCCGGGTTCCAGCAGGCCGGCAACTTGCTGACGCAGCCAGACGACCCCCTGCTCCTCGCCCTGGTTGTCATCTGCTGCAATAGTGCATCCCGCCTCAAGACAGGACTTGACCTTCAGATATAAATCCGCCATCAAGGTTGCCTTCCAGCTTGACCAGGCCGACGGCCCGGTGGCCCTGGAGTCTGCAATGGACAACAGGTAGAGCATGGCCAGACGGTCAATATCAGGGATCAGATCGGCGGTCTGACGGATGAATTCCTGATCCTCAAGATCACGGCGCAGGGCATTTTCCGGCAGAAAAAGATGATAGCGAACCAGGAAAGACAAACAGTTCAGCTCATCCTCGCTCTGGCCCAGCCGCCTGCCCACATC
>CAZQKF010000295.1:0-3783 GCA_964593645.1 uncultured Desulfobulbus sp. | reverse complement strand
ATTAATGCAAAACCGCAAGAGTTTCCCGGGAAACGGAGTTGTCTCAAAAGAAGACAGAGTCGGTAGGTGTCGTGGTTGTGGATTGTCTCATTTCTTTACATGGCGCGGAAAATCCGCTAGTCATATCGGTTATTCTTTTGGATGGATTTTTTTATAGTATTGGAATAACAGGATAAAATACAGTATGGTACAAAGAGTTTGTTGTGGTATGTTTTGTGGACTGTCTAGGATAACAACAAATTACTCATGGCAATACAATGAACAGGACTGTAGCTCTCAACACTTTACTGCTGGGAAAATCTGTTCCGGAGAAGGTTTATGAAGATATATCCGTCAGGTAAACTCTGTATATTGATGTGGTGTGTAATACTGTTTCCCCTGCTTGTCCATGGCGCACCAGTGCCGCATGAACTGGGCGGCATAAAACTTGGAGCCGATATTACGGATTATCCGCATCTCGAATATTCTAATTTCCTTAAAGAGGTTGTGGTGACCGACTGGGGCGGTTTTGCAAAAGGGATTATCTCCTATGGAGTCTGCGAAAATCCGGGTATGATTATCAAAACAAAGTTTAAATTTTCCGATACATCAAATTTTTTTTATACAACAATTCTTGATGCGTATAAGAAAAAATTCGGTGAGCCCGGTGTTTGGGCAGGGGATGCGTTCGGGATACAGCATATCTGGAAATGGGCCTTTGTGGATAAGGACAACACCCGTATCGAAATGGTTTTACAGCATAATCTTAAAGATCCAAAGCTGCCGATTGGAACAATTGTTACGTTGTCCTATCCTGGGCTTATTGAAAAGGAACGAAAATGTTTTGACACAACTCATGCCAAAAACAGCAGTATGATGGATCATTCAGATTGTGGGCCGAATTGCCCGATGAATAAGCGCATGGATTCCAAGGGGTTCATGATGCCCCGGTAGTTTTTACATATAAATGGACAGGGAAACATAGAATGGCACATGATATTTTTATTTCATACTCATCAGAAGATAAGACCGTGGCCGATGCTGTCTGTGCCGGCCTGGAATCCCGGGGAACCCGCTGCTGGATAGCACCGCGTGATGTCGGGCCGGGACAGGACTGGGCTGCAACTATTGTCGATGCCATTCAGGATTGCAGTATCTTTGTGATCATTCTCTCGTCTGGTTCCAATAAGTCGTCCCAGGTGCTGCGGGAGGTTGAACGGGCGGTGAGCGCGGGTAAACTGGTTATTCCGTTTCGGATTGAAGACCTTGTTCCCTCCAAGAGTCTCGGCTATTTCCTCAGCGTTTCGCACTGGCTTGATGCCATGACTGAGCCTTTGGAGAAACATATTGAGGAGTTGGCGCTAACAGTCGACCGCCTTTTAAATGAACAAAGTGCAGACCTTGGCGGGCAGGAAAATACGGCGTCAGGTATCGACGGCCCCTCTTTGCTGTCGAGAGTCGGCGGCCATGCCAATGCCGGGATCCATGATCGCAACAAACTGCATATCATCATTGCCGTTTTGTTGACCCTTGTGGTCATTGGTTTAGGCTGGTTCTTCTTGTACGAGCGTACGCATCAGGCACCCATGGGACATGATCAGATGATGGGCCAAGGCATGAACAAGCAAACCTGGAATAACTGGCGTTAGGCTGTGTTGCATTCTTAGGATACTAAGAGTTTGGGTACTGCCAGAACCCCGGATTTTGCCGGAGCAAAGACATACGCATTTGAGCAGCTGTCTGCTGAACTGCCGCCTGGGCTTGCCTATCATGGGCTGCATCATACCCGGGATCAGGTTCTGCCTGCAGCGGAAGTACTGTGTCGGGATCTGAAAATATCCACGGAGCAGCAACTGCTCATTACGACGGCAGCGCTGTTTCATGACATGGGCTTTATCCGCAGGTATACAGAGAACGAGTCCGTTGGGGCGGCAATGGCTGAATCTGCTTTGCCCGATTTTGGCTATGGTGCGGCTGAAATTGCTGTGATCAAAGCGCTGATCATGGCGACCAGGATGCCCCAGCAGCCAACCTCTCTTGCCGAGGAGATCCTCTGTGACGCCGATCTGATAAGCCTGGGCCAGGAGATTTTTTTTGAAACCGGCATGATGCTGCGCAGGGAAATTGAGACCTTTCTCCATCCTGTGCCGCTGCAGTCTTGGCTTGAAGAGCAGGCTGCCTTTCTTGCCGATCATAGCTATTTTACGCCTGCTGCGCGTACAAGACTTAATGCCGGAAAAGAGAAAAATCTGGCCCAGCTGCAGGCAGTACTTGACGGCTTTTCCGGCAGCAGAAGCAGACCATCGCATGACGATCCGGTTGCGTCGCTTGATACTGCCGAATACCTCACGGTTCAATCACGTCTGGCAGAGGCGTCTTCCTGGTCCATGCAGCGATTACGTAAATTTTTTGAACAGCGCAATATATGGCTTTGGCAGCATTACCCGAAACTGTACTTACTCACCGGCAGGGCTGCCCTGCAGCAGTCGGAACCATTGCTGGCCTATGATATTTTCAGCACCGGCATTAAGGTCATTGGCGATGATATCCAGCTGGATCAGCTTGCATCCGAAACAGCTGAAATTGCAGTTCAACTGATCCGATCACAGGCAGCAGCGCTTGTCCGGACCGGTGCTCCCTCTTCTGCTGAAATACTGTTACAGGGCCTTGTTGCACAAGACGTCCGTGACAGTGAAACCATGGGCCTTTTGGGCAGGGTGTATAAGGATTTAGCCTTTGCCCGACCTGAGCAGAAGTCCTCGTATCTGCGCCAGGCCTTTACCATCTATTTTCAGGCTTATGGCCAGGCCGCGCGCGACCAGGATCAAGAGGGCGCCTATTATAACGGGATTAATGCCGCCACCCTGGCCTTGTTAAGCGGCGACAGGACGCAGGCTGGAAAAATTGCCGAAGAAGTGGAACAACTCTGCCTGGTCTTGCAGCAGCAGGACAATGAGGCGGATAAGTCGCTCTGGTTTGATGCCACCTTAGGTGAGGCGGCTCTTTTGCAGGGAGATCTGGATCGGGCTGGAAACTATTATGAGCAGGCCTGCCGTAAGGCAAAAAAAGGTGACATGACCGCCCTGGTCTCTATTATCAAACAGGCTCGCCTGATCATTACCCAGCTAGAGATCGTAACCAATGTCAAACGGGCTCCCACCTGTGCGCTGCCGTCTGTTATAGTCTTTTCCGGTCATATGATTGACACCCCCAGTCGAACTCAAGCCCGTTTTCCCATGGCTAAGCAGGTAGAAATACAGCAAAAGATTCAGTTGGAGATCAAGCGGCTCCAAGGTGGTATCGGGTACTCTGCAGCAGCAGCAGGTAGTGATATTTTGTTTTTGGAATCCATGCTTGAGCAGGGCGGTAAAATTCATATTGTGCTGCCGGTGGATATTAAAAATTTTAAGGAACAGAGTGTGCGTCCCGGTGGTCATGACTGGGAAGCTCGTTTTGATGCAGTTCTGGAAAAAGCCGAATCATTGACCATTCTTGACATCTTTAATCCCCGTAACTTTGAAAATTCCCTTGAATTTACCAACATGTACCTCTTTGGGATGGCCAGAATTCGGGCGGAGCAAATGGAAACCACGCTTCGTCCGCTGGCAGTACTGCAGGTGAACGACAGCGGCGGCAGAGGTGGAACTGCGAGCATGGTGCGGCTCTGGCAGGGGCAGCAGGTGGAATATTCGTTGATCAGCCTGCAGGGTGGCGTTAAGGTTCATTCGCCTGCGCCGGTACCCCTTACACCGCCATATCCAACATGCTCCTGCAGTGACAGGGCAGAGCATCATACCTGTTTGC
>CAZQKF010000294.1:0-3792 GCA_964593645.1 uncultured Desulfobulbus sp. | reverse complement strand
TTCGTCCTCGTTCAAGTTTGTTATTTCACTGCCCTGGAGGTGAATAGTGCCCTCGCTGGGTTGTTCAAGACCGGCAATAAGACCAAGCAGGGTTGATTTGCCGGAGCCGGATGGGCCCAGCAGGGTGATGAATTCACCAGCCTGGACTGTGAAATTTACCTCGCGTACCGGTTGCACCGGGCCGAAGTGTTTGCTGAGATTCCGGGCGGTAATGACCTGTTTCCTGTTTTCATTCATAACGAAGTACCTCTGAAGTCTGGAGTCTGGTGATGGCACGGCTTGCGCTCCATGCGGTTGCAAGGCCAAGGACAAGGGGGGCAAAACAAGCTGACAGTAACAGCCGGAGACCGGGCTTCATCTGAAGATGAACCTCGCGGGTAAGCTGCTGCCCGCCTCCGGGAAGAAAATGGGGTGTCGGTGCCATATCCCAGGGAATGGGGATACCAATGGTAATAAAGGAAAGCCCCCAGGCCATCATGGCTCCCAGAAGAAGACCAAGCACGGTTCCCAGCATAATGGTGAGAAAGTTTTCTGCAAACAGTTGATGGCGGATATCTGCTCCTGTCCAGCCGACCGCCTTCATGATGCCGATTTCCCTGGTACGTTCCCGGATGGCCGCGGCTGCGTTGCGGGAGATCAGGAACAGGGCAAGGAGAAAGACAAGGGTGGAGATCATCCCGGAAAAACGCTCGCTCAGACTCAAGAGACTGCCAAGCAGCTCTTTAAAGGAGTTTGGCGTGGAAACGGAAGCCTTGTCACCGAGCAGTTGTTTAATTTCGGCTGCCACATCTTCCACCTTGTCACGATCTGCCTGGATAAAGAGCAGGTTGGAATCTTTGGGTTTGAAGGTATGTATTTTGGCAACTCCAGGCGCTGAGGAAAGAATGGCCTGGGCCTCGGCCAAAGGGATGTAGAGGTGGGCCGTTCCTATTCTGCTGATTCTGGAAGCGTCAACCAGTCCGACAAGGGTAAATGGACGTCCACCGATTGTTACCTGATCGCCCGGCTGCAGCCCTGTTTTTGCAGCCCAGGTCGTTTCCGCCAGGGCCTGTGATCTGTCCCATCCGGTCAGCATCCTGCCCTGGGTCACCGCATCGCGCAACAGGGCCGGTCCTGCCTGGTCGCCCGGTTGCAGCCCAACCACGATCTGAAACATTTCATCGGAGAAATCCCAGAACAGGACCGCCCGGCTCATATTCCGGATTCCGTGGATGGCGGCAATAGCTGTGCTTTGTTGCTCTGCAATCGGAGCAACAGAACAGGGCAGAACCGGACCAGCCATCTGCTCAGGTACGTCACCGGACATCTGCACGGTAATATTTGCGCCGATATCATGGAGCGGCGCCTGAAAGGCCAGATTTAACGCACCAGCCAGCATGGTGATACAGAGCAGGATCGCGACAACCAGGGCCACCAGGCCAATATTAATCGCGGTCCTTCGTTTACGACCCGTCAGTTCACTGACAAGGTATTTTCCATTGATCATGAGTTCTTCTCCCATGGAATTTGCTTTTATTTCTCCAGACAATCTGATGCTCTCATTGAAACGACAGTTCAATGCAGTGCCGGAGAATGCAAAAAAAGGAGCCAAATCTATACCAATTGATCTGAAAATAGCCCTGAAGGCTGTCGATCCAGGCTGTTTACGTTGTTCGAAGTCTACGCGATTTCTTGTAACTGTGACCTGAAAATTTAGTTCGGCTATATTGGTTAGATTTGGCGAAGAACGGTATCAAATAAGAAAAGACTGGTGTTGAAGGAAAAGTGGAGGGGGGGGCGGGTGCAGAGGAAAATGAAAGTTGAAAACAGCAGGCCTACTGGTGCCTGGAGTAGCGCTGGTCTGCAGGCTGATTATAAGGGCTATCAGCCTGGGGGTGAAGTGCGGAATAACAAGTGGAGGTGTGTCTATTTGGTCAATGGTTAAACGTTTCAGTCGTTCCAAGGGAGCAGGTGGAGCCTCTTTCTGTGCCTGTTTAGACATCCTGGTATGACAGCACGGCTGTGCGTCTTCTGTCACGACTTTTGCCTGGCTGCCGAATATCGGGCAACCGGGCTCGCCTTTAAACTGGCAGTCAGGCTTGGTTGCATAACATGCCGGAACAGAAGAGGCACCGGATACTATAAAAATACAGGCCAGTATGAAGTGAAGAACACGCATCATAAATAACCATTACGAAGTGATTCGCTAGATGTCAAGGAAAAACGAATGGCAGCCTGATAGGATTTTAGATGTGACTATATTGCCTCTGCAACAGCACCACAGCTCCGGCAGAGAGCACGGCATTCAAGACAAAGGCCGCAGCCGATCCCACAAACTGCCAGATTACACCAAACAGCACGGCTCCGGGCAACACTGCCAGGCTAACAACCATATGATAGAGACCAAAGGTGGTGGCGCGTTCTTTTTGACGGGCAAAATCACCAATCAGAGCTCGTTCAGCACCCTCGGTTGCTGCAAGTGATGCCGCATAGGCAAGAAAGAGCGGGCAAACCAGGACAGGATGGGGAGTTGAACAACTCCTGGCGAGTCCCAGGAGCAACAGAATACGAAAGGTCCAACCGCAGAGAAGAACCGGCAACCTGCCAAATCGATCCGACAAACCACCAGCCGGATCTGCAACTATCGCTTTAACAGCACTGGCTGCAGCCCATATCAACGGAACCCATGCAAGTTGTAAGCCTTGGTCAGTGGCCCAGAGCACAAGAAAGGCTTCAGGAGTACTCGCCAGTGCCAGACACCTGTGGCCAGGATCAGCCCACGCAATCTGTGATCAAGCACCGACCAACACAATGGGGGAAGTTTTTTGAATTTTTTCGGGGTAGGAGTTGCGTCCAGACCGAAAACAAGCAGACAGATTACCAAGATACCCGGTACCAGTGACCAGAGAAAGACATGGGCCATTGGTATATCTTCACTTAACAGATACCAGGCACAAAGTGGTCCCAGCATGGCTCCACCATTATCCAGTGCCCGATGAAAGCCAAAGGCTCTGCCCATCCTGGACGAATCAGTGGTGGCAGCAATGAGTGCATCCCGAGGTGAGGTTCGCAACCCTTTGCCCACTCGATCAAGAAAACGAAAAAGCAGTACCAGATTCCAGCTTAAAGCCAGCCCGATCAAGGGACGGGCCAGGTTGGAAACAGAATATCCTCCTAAAACCAAGCCCTTATGATTTACTCCCTTATCTGCCATCCGACCGGAAACAAGTTTGAGCAGACTGGCCGTTGCCTCGGCCACACCTTCCACCAGACCGACAACTGCAGGGCCTGCTCCGAGAGTGGCGGTAAGAAAAATCGGCAACAGTGGCGTGATCATCTCACTGGCCGTATCATTAAGAAAGGAGACCAATCCAAGGACGATAACAGTGCGGGGGAGAAAGGGTGTTTTCATGGCTGCCGGTTGCTATTGTCCTCAATCAGCAATATATGATTGGTCCTGACCGCCTGCAGATGAGTCTCCATTCCGGACAGGGCAGGTAACAGAGGCTCTGGGTTGCGTGTGGACTCGGTCCTGGGCAGGTGAATCAGATGCTGATAACTGCGAATATTCATTGTCGAGAGAGTACCTACCCAGAGTTGTGTCGAATCATCAAGTACAACGTCAGCCGGCCAGAATCGTAGAGCCATGAAATTCGTGTTTGATCCGGGCAAGATGTGAATTAGTAACAGTCTTTCATTACGCCCATCGTTGACCTGAGGAAGAATCGGCAGATCCTCAATAGTGGGATTTTTCATAAGCCAGTGCAGGCTTGTTGCCGGGGTCAGGGCGGGAGGTTGTGTCCAGCCGGACTG
>CAZQKF010000293.1:0-3799 GCA_964593645.1 uncultured Desulfobulbus sp. | reverse complement strand
ATCGTGAAATCGTCATGGCCATCTGGGCAATTGAAACCCGATACGGCACAAACCTGGGAGGCTTTAATGTCCTGCAGACCTTAAACACCTTGTTTGATGCCTACCCCAGGCGCTCTGAATTTTTCCGAACCCAGCTGATTCATTTTCTGGTGCTGTGCAGGGAAAACAATGTTGACCCTAAAACTGTGGAAGGCTCCTATGCCGGTGCCTTCGGCCAAACCCAGTTTATCCCGTCATCCTTTAGGAGTTACGCAGTCAGCTTTGACGGCAATGATCAACGTGACGTCTGGAATTCCATCCCTGATATCCTGGCCTCCATTGCCAACTATCTACAGGCCTTTCGCTGGACACTCCACGGCCCCATGTTTGCCGACATCGGCCATACCCTCAACGATAAACGGCTCATTGCCGCAAAAATAAAGGGCAGGAACGGCCGTGTCCCCCGAGACCTTATTAACGAAGTGCAACAGGTTAATATTCCGTCCTCACCTGAAAATCGACAGCTGTCCATAGTGGGATTGGAGCTTGATCCCAAAAAATCCAGCAAGAAATTTCGCTATATTGCAGGCTACCCGAATTTCCAGGCAATTACTGAGTGGAACCACTCAAATCGATACGCCATGGCCGTTACCCAGCTGGCTGAAGCCTTTAAAAAATAACGCAACCATGTGCAAGGCCGGGTGTTTGATTGCGATCCTTATCGTTTTGCTGCTGGGTACAGCCTGCAGTGCAACACCAGATCAAGGCGCTGCTGCTTGCCCTCAACTCCGTGATGACCGGGGTCTAGCAGATCTTCCCCGGGCAATCCAAGCCAGCCTGAGCTATCTGCGCACCCGTCCCACTGAAGCAGTTGTCAACATCGGGAACCGGAAAATCCCGGTTCCACGCCTGATCAACACCCTGACCACCTTTCAAAACCTGCTGGCCCAAAACCTCAGTGCATCTGAACTGGAACAGGCAATCCGGAAGCAGTTCCTCTTGATCCAGCCTGGCGGGAACCAGGGATTTTCGCCGAATCCGACCATGCTGGTTACGGCCTACTTCCGACCTGTATTTGAGGGCAGCCTGACCGGGAAAGCACCTTATCTCTATCCCTTGTACCGCGTACCACCTGATCTTGTGGTACAGCCCACGCAGGGGACGACGACCAAACAGCAGATCGGCCGCTTTGAAGGCAACCGGTTCACTCCCTACTGGACCCGGAAGGAGATCGAGACCGGTAACACCGCCGCAGGCAGCGAACTGGTCTGGCTCAAGGATCCACTGGATGTGTTCTTTCTCCACGTCCAGGGATCCGGACTGATCCGCCTAGCCAATGGCAGACTGCAGGCCGTTCGTTACGCAGGAAAAAACGGCCGTCCTTACCACTCTATCGGCAAATACATGGTACAGACCGGACGCATGACTCTTGCCGATGCCGGCATGGAAACCATCCGAACCTACATCAACAACCATCCCCAGGAACGAAAGCAGATCCTCTTCACCAACCCCTCCTATATTTTTTTCCAATGGAGCTCAAGATCAGGTGCCATAGGCAACTTGGGCCAAAAATTGACTCCGGGCAGATCCATTGCCGTTGACCAGAAAACCTTTCCTGCAGGCGGCCTGGCCTTTCTCACAACCCGGCAGCCGGTTACCAGCTCCGGCAAGATCACCGGCTGGCAGTCCGTGCACCGCTTTGTGCTGGCCCAGGATACAGGCTCAGCCATTCGCGGCGAAACACGAGTAGACTTGTATCAGGGCACCGGCATTGCTGCCGGACTGGCAGCCGGTGTCATGAAAGAACCCGGCACGCTGCATTTTCTTCTTCTGCGTACTCAAACTCCATGAATAGCTCTGCAGGGCAGGATCAAAAACAGTGGCAACGAAATTCCCGTGTCTTCCAGGAGCGGGCAGACGAGTATGACAGCTGGTATAAAGACAGCCTGCTCTTTACCATTGAGGCCGAGGCGCTACGACAAATTTCCACGCCCCTGCCCCGCCCCGGTATTGAAATCGGCTCCGGCCCGGGACGCTTTGCCCAGCAGCTTGGCGTGATCCTTGGTATTGATCCGGCACCTGCTGCCTTGCAACATGGAATAAAGCGGGGTATCATGGGGATAGCAGGGATTGGTGAGCAACTGCCGATCCGGCCGGGAACAGCTGGTACACTCTACCTGCTGTTTACCCTCTGCTTTCTGGCAGAACCAAAGTCAGTGCTGCAGCAATGTCTGCAGGCACTTTACAGTGACGGACGACTGGTTATCGGACAGGTTCCGTTAACGTCCCCCTGGGGACGGTATCTTGAACAAAAAAAAGAACAGGGCAACCCCTATTACAGGAACGCCCGTCTGTACACTGTTGCAGCGACCCTACGCATGCTCAATGAGAACGGTTTCAGCCTGCTGGAAAGTTACTCAACCCTGCTGCAGCCACCGGGCAGTGTCACGCGTAAAGAGATCGCTCAACCGGGAATAAATGAGCAGGCAGGATTTTGTATACTGGTTGCAGGGAAAAAGGAGAACAGCTGATGCAATTTGCAAATATAATTACCTTAACAACTGATTTCGGCCTGGAAGACGCCTATGTGGGACAGGTAAAGGGGGCAGTGCTTAAGAGTAATCTTTCAGTTTCCATTATTGACCTCTGTCACTCCATTCCGGCCCATGACGTGCTTTCGGCCGCCGTGACAATCCGTACCAGCTATACCTATTTTCCCACCGGAACCATTCATCTGATCATTGTCGACCCCGGGGTCGGCAGCCAGCGCCGAATTCTGGCCGCTGCCTCGGAAAATCACATGTTTATCGCCCCGGATAACGGTGTGCTTTCACTGCTCTTTCAAGACAATATTATTCAAACCGTCTATCGGGTAGAAAACACAAGCCTGTTCCCCTCGGAAATCAGTTCAACCTTTCATGCCCGTGATATAATGGCCCCTGTTGCCGGTGCCATGGCCGGGGGCATGCCTCTGGATAAGGTAGGCCCCAAAGCGGAAATCCGTTCCTGCGTCCAGCTGAACCTGCCGGAACCCATTGTTTCAACGAATAAAGTAGAAGGTCAAGTTCTGCATATTGACAGGTTCGGCAACATTCGCACAAACATAAACATCACTGCCGCCGATCTGACAGAGGATCTTATTCGCTTTTCCGGCGTACGAATCAAAGGACATCAGGTCGATACCATCTCAAGCACCTATTCAGACTCACCCACGGGCAGCCTGGTGGCACTAATTGACAGTGCCGGTTATCTGGAAATTGCCGTCAACAAGGGCAGTGCTGCTGAGTTGACCAAATGCCGCATCGGCACTCCGCTTATGCTCCTGCTGGAAAGAAAATAGAGATTTGTCTGCAGTACTGCTGTTACAGCATGACCTGAAACCGCGGCCAGAAATCAGGAAAGGATTTAACCACGCAGTTCTCATTCAGAATCCGGACACCCGGAACCTGCAAACCGGCCACGGCAAAACACATGGCAATACGGTGATCATCGTAGGTTTCAATCTCTGCGCCATGCAGATTTGAACCATTGACCCGGCAACAAAGGAATAAGCCATAATAGTAGTAAAGGCTCCCCCAAACCCGAGTCTATGGTGGCCGTAATGATGGTCTAAATCGGGTGGGAGGAGGGACTTCCTATAATAGTATATAGTAGCTATAATTGATACGAAATTAGCAATACTTGTCAATGCGTCAACGAATAGTGCACGCGACCCGTAGAGAACACCGCCTACTATCTTAACTACTCCACCGAGCCCACTAAACAATAGTATCGCGAATAATATAGTCCTACTATAACCCTCACTACCCGCCACTTTTTA
>CAZQKF010000292.1:0-3806 GCA_964593645.1 uncultured Desulfobulbus sp. | reverse complement strand
TTGTTACCCACGATACCCGCTTTGCCGGAAAAATGGATCGGATCTGTACCCTGGTGGATGGTGTTCTGCAGAAGGGATAAGCCTGTTTATTTTGAACGATTGCCTGAGAGAGTCTATAGTCTTAAGGTTTATTAGGAAATTAAAAATAATGAGTCATGGATGAAAAAACCACAATTCTTCTGATTGATGATCATCCGTTATACCGTGATGCGCTGAGGCCGGTCATTTGCCAACTTGCCCGGATAGTCAACATCTTTGAAGCATCCTGTATCTCTGAGGCTTTCAGGCTTATTGCTGAACAACCTGGATTCGACCTGGTGTTGCTGGATCTGGCCCTGCCTGACAGTGACGGGCTGAAAAGCCTGCTGGCTGTTTCTCAACTACTGCCAAATACACCCGTTGTGGTCGTTTCTGCCAGTGAAAATCATCATCTCGTTGTTCATCTTCTCAGTGCCGGTGCGCGTGGCTATATCCCCAAATCTGCAGACAGTGAAGTGATCAAAAATGCATTGCTGCTGGTATTAAGCGGTGAAACCTATATTCCTTCGGTAGTACTGGATAGTCTGTCGCACCCTTCTGAAGTAGAGTTTGATTCAGAAGCGGCTTTGACCCGGCGTCAAGATGAAGTTTTGCAATTACTGGCCCGAGGCTATAGCAATAAGCAGATAGGCAATGTTCTGGATATTGCGGAAACGACCGTCCGCGCGCATGTTTCGGATATTCTTCATCATCTGCATGCCCACAATCGTACGGATGCAGTAGTTAAAGCCCAGCAGCTTGGTTTGCTGGTTCGAGTGAACTGATACATGCTTTAAGTTTTTCCGGATCGACGGGCTTATGTAAAAGAATATGACCGGCATCATGAGCTTCCCGGATACGTGCAGGTGCGGTATCACCGGTAATAATGATAACTGGAATTTGTTCCTTAAATTCAGCCTTTAGCTGGTGGATGACATCCTGCGCGGTTATACCCTGTGCAAGACGATAATCGGCAATCAGCAAATTCGGCGTTTGACGAAGTTTTCTTGTTTTTTTTAATAGCTCATCAATGTTGGCTGCTGAAATGACATCAGCATGCCATTGAGCCAACAGTGTCGTCATCCCCAGGCACACAGCATCATCATCATCGATAATGAGAACCTGCCATTGATCCAGGTTCGGATTGGATACTGGGTTACTTATCCCATTTACACACATCCCTTCAGATATATTCTGGCTACGGGGAACAGTGACACTAAAAATGGAACCCCGGCCTTCTCTGGAATGAACTGTGATAGTGTGCTTTAACAAATCTGCCAGGCGTTTGGTAATGGACAGGCCGAGTCCCATCCCCTGTTCTGGCTGGTTTTCATTGTTATGCAAGCGTGTGAACTCGACAAATATGTCATTAAGTTGTGAGGAGGGAATGCCAGAACCATTATCACAGATCTGTATTTGAATATTCCTTCCACACCTGCGACAACCCAGAAGAATACGACCCTTATGTGTATATTTCACTGCATTGGAGAGAAGGTTTCTCAATATTCGCTCTAATAATACCGGATCGCTGTTTACTATTTGACGGCTATTAACATAGTGAAATTGTAGTCCTCGTTGTGCTGCAAGGGGAGCATATTCATCCCGCAGACTGTTCAGGAGTTCGCTTAGTTTAAAATCCTGTTGCCTGACTTCAATGATACCTGCATCCAATCGGGAAATATCCAGCATGGCATCGAGCATACGACGCAGGACAAGTATGGACTGTTCAATCTGAGCAAACAGCTTGCTATCACGTAGTTCCGTACACTGGTTCTGCAGAGACGCAATGAACAAACCCATGGCATGTACAGGTTGGCGTAAGTCATGACTGGCGGCAGCCAGAAAACGTGTTTTAACGATAGCGGCTTGTTCTAGCTGTTCCTTTTTATCCGCCAGTTGCAGACGCAGGCGAATCGCCTCAGTCAGCATGGCAGCATATTTATTCGCAAAGGTGATGATCGCCCCTGTCATCATCAGCAGAAGCAGCGCAGTCATTTTTTCTGCGCGCCCATCCTGTACAGCAAGCGTAATAATGAAGGGCGCAATGCAGGGCAGATAATAGGCATAAAATGCAGGCATATAAACAGCCAGCGCCGCCATCGGTGCAACCGGCACCAGCGCCAGCAAAACCAGCATATAGACTTCGTATTCAGCTTGCAGGGGAGGGTAGAGAAAAACGGCCATACTTCCCCAGATGCAACCGGAAAGTAGCGCAAGAGAAATGGCGAGGTAATGCCATTTATTTTCTTCTGCCTCCTGCCGGCTGCAGGCAAAATACCGTCGAAAAAGAAATATTCTTAATAACGATATGCCCAATACCCCGGCTAATCCTATTTTGAGATAAGTAGTATTAACGGCATTCCATAATACCCAGGCTGTAAACAGTGCGCCCAGTGCGGGGGCAATAATCATCGCTGGAAGCTGTTGATAATGTGTGTGCAGTTGCTCGATGCGAAGGCGTTGCTGAAGCTCGTCCTGAATTACGGGCATTTTTTCCATGACCCATCCCTGTTTTCCCTTTGTTGTTTCATACCATACCCGAATCAGGACGCTCGTCCATTACTACATTTGTAGCACTACTTATTGCCTATATTAAATGAGGGGGTAAAAAGGTTGGTCATACAGGAAGTTAGATAGAAATTTAAATTCGATGACCGCCCGGAAGGCAAAAAGGGTCACGACAAATGACCCATTGAACACGCGATAGGCAATGGGTACGGTGTTAGTGAAAATATCACAAGTAAATAACAGGGAGAGAAAAAATGTGCAAGAAAAGCAAACTTGTAATACTGGTGCTGGGCCTGTCACTGATGCTTTCGAATACGGTATCGGCTTCAACGATCGAGCATGCTGTCGATACGGCGGGACTGAGTGGTTTTATTGATCTTGCTTATGGTGATCACACAGTCAATAGCGGACTTGCAACTAATTTTGATGTTGACAAGTACAAGTTTTCAGGTGTAGCAGGTGATTCGATACGTCTGGTTTTATCGACTACATCAGGCGGGCTGGATCCACTAATTGTTTTACGAGATTCCACAGGTACTGTGTTAAATACAACCACATGCAACGGCAATGATGTTTTCGGTAGAGGTATTCGCTGTAGCACTGTATTGGATCAGGTTTTATCGACTACGGGTACGTATGTTCTTAATTTGACTGATTCTGGTTCAAATGAAGCCGGAAACTATACAATGAGCCTTGATCTTAATCCGCCGGTCAATAATTGGACGGGGTTTGCATATGATACACCGCTGGATGAAGCATTAGGACATCTTGGCGATACGGACTTTTTGGCGTTTAGTGGCGCAGCAGGAAGCATTATTAAGCTCACACTGGCTTCATTAACCGGTGGACTGGATCCGAATTTGAGAATTTGGGATCCTTTGGGAAATCTTGTCGATACTACGTCATGCAACGGTAACGATGTTTTCGGCAGAGGTATTCTTTGCATAGTTTCGCCTGAACTTAATCTCACTGAAACCGGCATTTACAAAATCGGGTTGAATGATACCGGCTGGAATGAAACAGGAAACTACAGATTGGGTGTGAGTTGTCTGTTTGGTGACTGCCCGTCTGCTGCCCCCTCGGCAGTGCCCGTTCCTCCGGCTCTCTGGTTAATGGGCAGTGGTATTCTGGGACTGGGGGCGAGTTTCAGA
The DNA here is from genome assembly GCA_964593645.1 of uncultured Desulfobulbus sp. GTDB lineage: Bacteria > Desulfobacterota > Desulfobulbia > Desulfobulbales > Desulfobulbaceae > Desulfobulbus_C. The sequence goes on along the minus strand of CAZQKF010000292.1, from coordinate 129 downwards.
CGCAGGATACGAGCTTAATCCCTATAGAAGTGAACTCACCCGTAGCGTTTGCTGCGGGGAGTTTTTTTATTGCAAGCCTTGCGAAATCGGGCTGTTCGTTGCTACACTGCTTTCGTTATGCGGCGTTTA
>CAZQKF010000291.1:0-3808 GCA_964593645.1 uncultured Desulfobulbus sp. | reverse complement strand
AAGACGGCCGCCATGTTGCTGGGCGATGTTCCAGGCCACGGCCAGTCCCATACCGGTGCCGTCTTCCTTGGTGGTAAAAAAGGGGTCAAAAATATGTTTTAAATGTTCGTCGCTTATTCCACAGCCGGTATCGATGATGGTACAGCGAAGCTCCTTGCCGTCAACACCGGTGCTGATGGTCAGCTGCCCGCCCCCATCCATGGCCTGCAGGGCATTGAGTATGCTATTCATCAGGATCTGCCGGATCCCGGAGGCATCCACCTCAACGGTGGCGATGTCTGCTGCCAGTTCTTTAACAATGGTTACTCCGGATTTTTCAATCTTGGGCCGGGTAATGGCCAGCACATCTTCAACAACAGAGTTAATGTCCGTCTTGCTGACCATAATATCGGACTGACGGGCCGAACGAAGAAAACGGGTCACCGTAGAGTCAATACGATCAAGTTCATCCAGGATAACCTGCAGATCCTCCCCTTCCAGCGGATCATGCTCCTCACCGGCCCGCTGGATCAGCATCTTGATTGAAGTCAGCGGATTTTTGATCTCATGGGCAAGACCGGTGGAAAATTCACCCAGGGCATACAGCTTTTCCGTCCGCACCAGGTTTTCCTGAGCAGCTGTAATCTCATCCACCAGTTCTTTCAGACGTCTTGACATGGTGTTAAAGGTGATACCCAGCTCCCGAATTTCCCCGACACCGGCCTCACGGATCTCTGTACCCAGACTTCCCTCGCCCACCTCGTGCACCGCCTGATTCAGGAGCAGTACCGGTGAGATCAATCCCCTGGCCATCCACAGGCCTGCCAGGGAACCGAGAACAGCAATCAAGGCGGTTACCGCCCAGACCTTGCGCCTGGAACGCTCTATTGTCTTGAGTAAGGGCTCCACCGAGACCCCGAGACGCAGGTAGCCGACCACCCCTATTTTGTTTGAAAGCACCGGAAACACCAGATCCATGGGGGCATGACTGCTGCTCTGGTCAACATCCCGCAAGAATGTCGGCTCCTCCCCGGCATATTCGGTCAGGGTCAGGGATTTACGCTGCAAGGGGCTTTTTTCTCGGCCCAGTATCTTCTCGCCGCGTTCATTATACAGTTCTCCGTACACCAACAGGGCATCTCCTGCCGCAAGATAAGAGGTGATCAGTTCATGCAGGGTATAATCCTCTTCATAGAGCAGCGGTTCCAGCACCTGGCGGGACATGATTTCACCGAGCTGCAGGGCCCGCACCCGCAGGTCCTGCTGGAGAATACTCTTTTCATCGCGTAGAATAAGGGTTGCCACGGTGACGGCCGTAACCAGTACGACAATAACAATAGCCAGCGACAGACGGATGGCAATCCGTTCGTGAAACCTGACAGCCATGGCTTATAACGGCCCGGGAAAGTTATTCATTGATCTCTTTGCGCAGCAGGATGGCGGAACGATATAACTCCGGTTCCGGCAGGGCAAATCCGTCCATACCAAGACTGTGTAACACCTTTTTACCGGCAGGATCATGCTCCATGGAGAGCAGCACCTTGAGCAGTTTCCGCTTCAGTTCAGGAGATACCCCGGGCGGCACAACCACCGGTGGCATACCGAATTCCTCAGAAATCTCGACAATTTTGAGACGGCCGGCAAAGGAATCTTGCTGTTTGAGCAGGGCATCAAAGATAAGGCTGTCAACAGCGGCGCCATCGGCTACCCCTGTCGCCACGGCCTCGATGGATTTATCATGACTTTCCGTGAAAAATGTCTTTTGAAAAAAATCCGTGGTGGTACGCCCCATTTTGTTCAGGGTGGCTGTGGGATAAATATAGCCAGTGAGCGAGAGTGGATCGGTAAAGGCAAAGACCGTGTCCTGCAGATCCAGCAGCGAGGTGGCCGGGGTATCGGCCCGGGTGACGATATAGGAGCGGTAACTCGTCTTGCCCCCCATGACCGGTACGGCAAGTAGCTCCAGACCAAAGGACTTTCTGCCCGACAGGTAGCCGCCGGTACAGGTAAAGGCCATCTGCACCTTTTTCCGGGCCAGCAGATCGTTTATCTCCTCATAAGTTCGACGTTGCTTGAGTGAAACCGATGTTCCCAACTTGTCGGCCAGGTAATCCTGAAATTCAGTGAAGTGGACAAGGGTCTGGGCCGGAGAGGCCATGGCCGACACAGCAAAATAAAAGGTCGTTTGACCACCGGCGCAGGCCGGTACTCGTCCGGCCACTCCTGACAGCACAAGCACTGCCAGCCAGCATAAAAACAATCTCTTAGCCATGTATCCTCCTTATATAGTACAGGCTACGTTCCTGTCACATAGTACATCAAATAGTTACGCATGCCTAAAAAACAATTGACAAATGGAACAGCAGAGTTACATTAATCGTTAAATAGCGATATATGAATAACAGAAAAAAGACACCAATGAAAGCATTTATTCGAACGATGAAAGCCCTGTCCGACCCCAACAGGGTCAGGGTACTTAAACTGCTGCAGGCGGGTGAACTCTGTGTCTGTGAGATCCAGAATGTTCTTGGACTTGCCCAGTCCACGGTCTCCAAGCATATGAAACTGCTTGAAGACGCAGGTCTGGTGGCACGAAAACGGCAGGGTACCTGGATTATCTACAGCCTGGCAGACGGCAGTGAGAACGAATACGCTGCAGCCATGCTCGATCATCTCCGCAGCTGGCTGGATGATGACAGAGAACTGCAAGCAATGCACAGTGCTCTACCGGCAGCGGCTGTTCTGCGTGACTGCTCCATAAAAAATTAGGAAATCGATCATGGAATCCATTCAACCTACAGGCTGTGGCTGCAGCGCAACAGAATCCGCGCAAGACAGCAAACCGCCCAAAAAAGATATGTCTATGACCCGGGCAGCTCTCATCGGTCTGCCTGGTCTGGCTCTCTGGTATATTATATATAAACAACTGGAACCCTTTTCCTATTTTTTCACCTATTCCCTGCTCGGTATTGAAAAGGGAACCCATTTAGGCGGGGCCATCCAGTTTTTTGTCTATGACACGCCCAAAGTCATGCTGTTACTGACCCTGATTGTCTTTATTATCGGCATGATCCGTTCCTTTTTCACCCAGGAGCGAACTCGAAAATATTTGGCTGGAAAGCGTGAAGCCGCGGGTAACGTGATGGCCGCCCTGCTGGGTATTGTCACCCCGTTCTGTTCCTGTTCCGCGGTGCCGTTATTTCTTGGTTTTGTTCAGGCAGGTGTGCCGCTGGGGGTCACCTTTTCCTTTCTCATTGCCGCTCCCATGGTCAACGAGATTGCCCTTGTTCTGCTCTATGGGCTGCTTGGCTGGAAAGTGGCTGCCATCTACCTGACCTCGGGGCTGCTGATTGCCATTATCTCCGGCTGGATTATCGGCAGGTTTAAGCTGGAGCACTGGATCGAGGACTGGGTTCAGGAACTGCGGGCTGCAGAGGCCATTGTTATAGAGGAAAGACTGACCATGGCCGACCGAATCGATCGCGGTAAAGATGCGGTCCGCGATATCGTGGGCAAGGTCTGGCTCTATGTGGTTGCCGGTATCGCCGTCGGTGCGCTCATTCACGGCTATGTACCAGAGACCTTCATGGCCTCGATCATGGGCAAGGATGCCTGGTGGTCGGTGCCGGCGGCGGTTGTTGTCGGGATCCCCATGTACTCCAATGCTGCCGGCATAGTGCCGATTGTGGAAGCCCTGCTCGGCAAGGGTGCCGCCCTTGGTACGGTGCTGGCCTTTATGATGAGTGTCATTGCCCTGTCCCTGCCCGAGATGGTCATCCTGCGTAAGGTCTTGAAACCAAAGCTGATCGCCGTCTTCATTGCCGTGGTC
>CAZQKF010000290.1:0-3833 GCA_964593645.1 uncultured Desulfobulbus sp. | reverse complement strand
GGCCGCTGCCCATGGCGGTACCACCAGCATCGTTGAGCATCCGGGTTTTGGGCCAAAAGGATGCGGTCTTTTCCATCAGATTGACCATTACCGCAGCCGGGCCGACGCCGAGGTCATGGTTGACTACGGGTTGCACGGCGTTATTCAGCATGTGGATGAACAGGTCCTCGGTGATATTGCCCGTCTTGGCGCGCTGGGTATCAGTTCCGTCAAGGTCTACCTCACCTATTCCGGCCGCCTGGATGACGAGGCAATCATTGCGGTGCTGAAAGCGGCAAAAAAAGCAGGTGTGCTGGTCACCTTTCATGCGGAAAATCATGCTATTGTTTCCTCTCTGACCGCAACAATGCAGGCACAAGGGCCGTGTACAAGTCCGGCCCTGTTCCCGAAAAGCCGCCCCGGCTACGCCGAGGCCGAGGCAATATTTCGCCTTATACAGCTTGCCCGCGCAGCCGGAGATGTACCCATTTATATTGTTCACCTCTCCACAGCACGCGGTCTTGAAGTTATCCGGCAGGCCCGGCGTCAGGGCAGCGTGGTCTATGCGGAAACCTGCCCCCAGTATCTCTGCCTGAATGAAGCGCAGTACCAGGAATCCGATGGCCTCAAGTACATCATGGCCCCGCCCCTGCGTGCATCCGACGACTGCGACGCCCTGTGGCAGGGAATTGCCGATACCACCATTGACGTGGTGGCCACTGATCACTGCTCGTTTTCCCTGGCCCGAAAAAAGGCGCTTGGTACCGATAATATCTTCAGGGCACCCGGAGGTATCCCCGGGGTGGAAACCAGGCTGCCGCTCCTTTTTTCCGAGGGTGTGCTGAAAAAACGAATCGACCTGCAGCGCTTTGTCCAGCTGGTGGCTACAAATCCGGCACAGATCATGGGAATGGCCCCGCAAAAAGGCGATATCGCTGTTGGAACAGATGCAGACCTTGTCATCCTGGATCCGAACCGAAAAAAATCGCTTTCTGCCGGTATTCTTCATCAGCAGGTAGATTACACCCCCTTTGCAGGTATGAAAATTACAGGATGGCCCGAAACCGTACTGCTGCGGGGTACGGTGGTTGTGAAGAACGGGAAGTTGCAGGCAGCACCGGGTTCAGGCAGCTATGTCCAACGAAACATAAATAGAAATAATTAACACCAAATAGGTTGATCACATGAAAAAAGATCTTTTCTTCTGCACAGATATAGATGTTCTGCTCAAATGGATTCTTGACGACCTTGAGCAGTGCAATGAAATTTTCGGCATCCACCGCGAGCAGTTTTTCCTCACCGACGGCTCTGAGCCGTTCCAGACGCGCCGGTACGGGCAACTGTTAGAGACCCCCCTGGGCGTGGCTTCCGGCCCCCATACCCAGCTGGCCCAGAACATTATTGCGGCCTGGCTCACCGGCAGCCGCTATATCGAGCTTAAAACCATTCAGGTACTCGACGAGCTGGATGTGACCAAACCCTGTATTGACATGACGGACGAGGGCTATAACTGCGAATGGTCCCAGGAACTGAAGCTGGACGAATCATTCAACGAATACCTGAATGCCTTCATCCTGCTCTATATTTTGCGTGATAAGCTGGGCATGCAGGGTGAGGAAGCCGGCTTTATCTTCAATATGAGTGCAGGCTATGAGCTTAAAGGTATCCACAGTCCCACGGTGCAGCGCTTCTTTGACCGCATGGAGGACTGCTCTGCCGAGCTTGCCGAAAAAATCGACCTGATTGCCGAGCTCTATCCTCGGGTTAGAGAACTCAATATCCCGTCCAGGATTTCCGATTCCCTGACCATCTCCACCATGCACGGCTGCCCGCCCGATGAAATCGAAAAAATTGCTCGCTACTTTATTGAAGACCGCAGCTACCATACCACCATCAAGCTCAATCCCACCCTGCTGGGGCCTGAGCGGTTGCGCGAAATCCTTAACACCAGGTTCGGCTATGAAATCGATGTCCCGGACCTGGCCTTTGACCATGACCTGAAATATCCTGATGGTATCAAACTGATCCGTTCGCTTCTTGAATCTGCCCAGGCCAAGGGCGTGGAGTTCAACGTCAAGTTGACCAATACCCTGGAGACCACAAACATCGATCAGGATCTGCCCAAAACCGAGGCCATGTGCTACATGTCCGGCCGGGCCCTGCACCCGATCTCCATTAATCTTGCCGCCCGGCTGCAGGAAGAATTTAACGGCGCACTTGATCTCTCGTTCTGCGCCGGTGTCGACACCTTTAATATTGTTGATACGCTTGCCTGTAACATGTCTCCGATCACGGTCTGTTCCGATGTCCTGAAGCCCGGCGGCTATGCACGCATCAGCCAGTACGCACGTACCATTCTTGGTGCCATGGACGCTGCCGGAGCAGGTTCTCTTAAAGATCTGGTTTGTAAACAGGCCAAAATGGAAGACCAGACAGCGGCCGGGCTGAACAACTTAAGAAAATACGCCCGGAGCGTGGTCGAATCCGACCTGTACAGTAAGGATACATTTCCCTACCGCAACGTGAAGACCGGCCGGGAGCTGCCAAAGCTTGACTGCGCAGGCGCACCCTGCGTAACCAGCTGCGGCGCTGCCCAGGACGTGCCCCGCTACATGGATTACACCGCCCGGGGCGACTTTGAGTCCGCCTTTCGCACCATACTGGCGACCAACCCCTTTCCCAACATGCAGGGGCAGGTCTGTGACCATCCCTGTCAGTCCAAATGCACCCGGATCAACTATGATGCTCCACTGCTGATCCGGGAGATCAAACGCTTTGTTGCAGAGCAGCAGGAGCAGGATATCGAACTTGTTCCGCAGCCGGACAACGGCAGGAGCGTGGCGATCATCGGTGCAGGCCCGGCCGGGCTGGCTGCTGCTTTTTTCCTGCGGCTGGAGGGGTTTAGTGTTGAAATATTTGAGGCAAAGGACTTCCCCGGCGGCATGGCCGCCGATGCCATTCCGATCTTCCGCCTGGATCGGGAAAAGCTGCAGCTTGATATCGATCGTATCCTGGGACTTGGTGCCCGGCTCCATACCGGTGTTCGCGTTGATGCAAAACAGTTTTCTACGCTCCAGAGCACGCATGATTTCATCTTCCTCGGCATCGGTGCCCAGGAGAGCTCGACCTTAAACATTCCCGGCGAGGAGACTGCCGGTGTTTTTGACCATCTTGACTTTTTAAGTGAAGTCAACCAGGGAAAATCACCAAAAGTCGGCAGCAGGGTCATTGTGCTCGGGGCCGGAAACTCGGCCATGGACGCCGCCCGGACAGCCAAACGGCTGGTGGGAGCAGACGGTGAAGTCACCATCGTCTACCGCCGCACCCGCAGGCAGATGCCCGCCGACCATGAGGAGATTATGGGCGCCCTTGAAGAAGGGGTCAAAATTGTTGAGCTGGCCGCACCGCAGCAGGTCATGCAGGAGAGCGGACGGGTAAGCGGTCTTGAAGTCGCCCCCATGAAACTCGGCGCCCCGGATGCATCAGGCCGCCGCAGCCCGGTTGCGGATGAGCAGCAACAGCCTTATGTAATCAAAGCCGACTCCATCATCGTTGCCATCGGCCAGAAGGTAAAACTTGATTTTCTGCCGGACGGCGAGCTCAGCATTGATAAAAATTCCCTGCGCACAACCATTGCCGGCGTCCTTGGTGGCGGCGACATGGTCACCGTGTCTTCACTGATCAATGCCATCGGCCATGGCCGGAAGGCGGCAGAATCAATTCTGGCTGCCTGCGGTCAGTCGCCGAAGGTCAACCTTGCCCCGGCTGAAGACCGGAGACCGGAGCTGACCGCACTGCGTGTCCAGGGTGGTCTCAGGAAATTTGGCCCGGAGCTGACCGAGCGCGCGCCCGAA
>CAZQKF010000289.1:0-3836 GCA_964593645.1 uncultured Desulfobulbus sp. | reverse complement strand
TTCCTGCCCGATTTATAACGTGGGTGAGGAGTTTCAGGTCAGGGATTTCGGCCTGTCTGTTGCCTCGGGCAAGCCCGCCTGCCTGAAGATGGTGCATGAGCTCCTGCAGGTGGAGTCAGGTGCGCCGGTTTTTGAGCGTTTTACCCAGCAGGGAATTCAACGGGCCAAGTTTGAGTGCGGCGGCTGTACAGGCCTGATCCGCTTTGAGTATAAAAAGGAAAAGGAATTCTCCACCCTGCAGATGAAGCTGCTGGCTGCAGCTGAGCGTCGGGCTAAAATCCAGCATGTTGATGAATTTTTTGAACTTCTGCGTGGAATGGAGATTTTTGAGCCACTGGGAGACAGCGACCTGCGAGATCTGTCTGCAATGCTTAAATTGAAGCGGTATGCTGCCCATAAAATTGTCATAAACAAGGGAGAGCACGGCACCCATCTCTATATTATTTTGTCGGGCAATGTGGCTGTTGTTCGTGATGGCAATGAGGTGCTTGCCGAGATGGGCCAGGGCGAAGTTTTCGGAGAGATGAGCCTGTTATCCGGGGAACCGACAATGACCTCGGTCTACTCAAAGACAGAGGTAAAGCTGGCAACACTCAGTGCAAAGGATTTTAAACATGTGCTCAATAAATACCCAATCCTGCAGGTTTTTTTCTATCGGATGCTGGTGAACCGGGCTCAGTCCAACACGTTGCGTTCAGGCAGCATCAGCTCAGGCATGACCGGTGAGCTTGCTGAGATTAATTCGGTGGAACTGTTTCAGCTGATCAACTCCAGCGGCAAAACCGGCCAGGTTGATCTGCTCTTTGCCAGCGGCCGGGCAACGGTTCTATTTAATGAGGGGGAGATCGTCCGGGTTACGTACGGAGAACTTGATGATAAGGAGGCCTTGTTTGCTTTGCTTGCCAAGAGACAGGGTACGTTTACTTATACCTCGGGGCTGCCGGAGCAGGACAAGGCATTTGAGGTGATTGGCGGATTTATGGGTTTGATAATGGAAGGACTTCGTCGTATTGATGAGGAAGGAGAAGAGGAGTAGTGCCTGATCGGTTTCTGCCGGCTTCATGGCCTCCAGCATGTAGCCTTATGTAAATCGGCGAAAAATAAGGCAGGCGTTGGTGCCGCCGAAACCATAGCTGTTGGACATCACGGTTGTCAGCTTTTGTTGCCTGGTTTTGGTTACGATGTTCATGTCTGCTGCGGCTGGGTCAAGGGTGTCGATATTTGCAGAGGCGGTAACAAATCCATGGTTCAGCATCAGCAGGCTGTAAATAGCCTCATGGACACCGGCTGCACCCAATGAGTGACCGGACAGTGATTTTGTGGAGCTGATCATAGGGCGTTCGCTGCCGAAAACAGTCCGGATTGCTTCAAGTTCAACCAGATCGCCAATGGGAGTGGAAGTGCCGTGGGCATTGATATAATCAGTGGGAGTGCCGGCCATTTCCCTGGCCAAGGTTATGCACCGGGCCGCACCTTTTCCAGACGGCGCCACCATTGCATGCCCGTCTGCCGTAGCCCCATACCCAATGAGTTCACCGTAAATGACGGCCCTGCGAGCCAGTGCATGTTCCAGTTCTTCCACCACAACTAAACCTGCGCCGTTGGCCACTACAAAGCCGTCCCGGTGAGTATCATACGGCCGGGAGGCACGTTCCGGCGTGTCGTTAAATCGGGTGGACAGGGCACCCATTGCATCAAACATTGAGGTCTGGGTCCAGTGTTCCTCATCGCTGCCGCCGGCAAAGACAATGTCCTGTTTGCCCAGCTGAATCTGTTCCATGGCAGCGCCGATACAGTGGGCCCCGGTGGCGCAGGCCGAGGAGATGGAATAGCAGGTTCCCTGAATTTTAAACGGTGCCGTCAACCCGGCCGACACGGTGCTGCTCATGGTGCGCGGTACCATGAACGGACTCAGTCGGCGCAGCCCTCTGTCGCGCATGGTATCGGCAGTGGCAACGACATTTTCAGCTGAGGTACCGCCGGATCCGATAATAAGCCCGGTGCGGGGAGATGAGACTTCATCTTTCTCAAGTCCGGCATCAGAGATGGCCTGCTGCATGGCGATGCAGGCATAGGCAGCGGCATTGCCCATGAACCGGAGAACCTTTTTGTCCAGGTGCTCTTTGATGTTGATTCGGGTAAATCCACCTATGCGGGAGCGCAGCCCGAGCTCTTCATACGCGTTTTGATAGCGGATGCCTGAGATGCCCTGCTGTAGGGAGTGAAGAACTTCCCCGGTGGAATCTCCCAGCGGGGAGACAATGCCCATTCCTGTGATGACCACTCTACGCATGGGCGTCCTTACGACGCATCGCGGTGGATGACAAACGGCCCGCAGCCCTGGCAGACCGGCATGACCTCCACCGTGTTAATGTTGACATGCGGCGGTACCGAGGTGACCCAGTGAACAATTTCAGCAATGTCCTCTCCGGTAACGGGTTGCGTCCCCTTGTAAATATCGTCAGCTTTCTGCTTGTCACCGTGCATTCGGACAATGGAAAATTCAGTCTGACAGAGTCCGGGTTCGATGTTGGTCACCCGAACCTTGGTATGGACGAGATCACTGAGTAAATTTTTTGAAAACTGTTTGACAAAGGCCTTGGTCGCCCCGTACACATTACCGCCGGGATAGGGATAGTTACCGGCAACTGATCCCATGTTGATGATATGGCCGTTGTTGCGTTTAACCATACCGGGCAGAATTGCTCTGGTCAGGGCACAAAGTCCCTTGACATTGGTATCGATCATGATCTCCCAGTCATTCAGATCAGCATTCTGAGCAGGGGTGACTCCCAGGGCCAGACCGGCATTATTAAGCAGCACATCAACTGCTGCAAACTGTTCCGGCAGTTCAGCTATCATAGTTTCTATTTGAGCACGGTCGCGGACATCAAGTGTTACCCGATGCATGGGGGTGTTTGGGAATTCATCGGCAAGGGCCTGCAGACGTTCAGCACGGCGGCCGGTAATGACCAGCTGCCAGCCTTCAGCGGCAAAACGTCGGCCGCAGGCCAGACCAAATCCGGAAGTCGCTCCGGTGATTAATAGGGTTTTCATAGTTAGTTTCCGGGTTTGTCGGGTGGCACCTCTCAGTTGGTGCACATTTATGGAGTATGTTAGCGTAGAAGAGCAGTTTTATTCTTAAAAAACAACATTTTTCCAGGTGAGTGTGGAATTTGTTGAGGAGATGATTATAATGACATTTATTATCAGATTGTTTCAGTAAACCAACAGTCCACAATTATCAAAAAACTCGGAGAACATAAATGATGAAAAAGAAAATGCTCAAGGCCTTAAATGCGCAGATAAACGCAGAAATGTATTCCAGCTATCTGTATTTGTCCATGGAATCCTACTTTCAGTCGGTCAGCCTGTCCGGCTTTTCCAACTGGATGCGGGGCCAGGTGCAGGAAGAACTGTTCCACGGTATGAAGTTTTATGATTATGTCAATGAGCGGGGCGGCAAGGTCACCCTCGATGCTATTGCCAAGCCGGATGCAGACTGGAAAAGTCCACTGGCCGCCTTTGAGCATATTCTTCGGCATGAGCAGTTGGTGACCTCGCTGATTAATAATCTGATGGATCTGGCCATTGGTGAGCAGGATCATGCCACCAAAATTTTTCTCCAGTGGTTTGTATCTGAGCAGGTTGAGGAAGAGGCAACTGTTGGGGAAGTGGTCAATAAGCTGCGACTGATCAAAAACGATTCATCCGGCCTGTTTCTCCTTGATGCTGAGATGAATAAACGGGTGTTCACTCTGCCGGTTAAGGCTGAGTGAGCTTGTCTGAGGACGCACCATGAGTACGCGAAAGATAAAAAAACAGGTACTGGCTCT
>CAZQKF010000288.1:0-3865 GCA_964593645.1 uncultured Desulfobulbus sp. | reverse complement strand
CTCCTGCTTCCCGAAACTCCGGAAAAAAGGCAATAAAAAAAGCGGGCAAAGCCCACTTTCGCGAACATCGGCAAAGCAGCCGATGTATGGCTACAACCGACCTTTTCCCAGACAGCAGAAAAAACCGGCGAGTTAACAGAAACAATCAGTGGAGCGGGCAACGGGGTTCGAACCCGCGACCCCAAGCTTGGGAAGCTTGTACTCTGCCAACTGAGCTACACCCGCTCGTTAACTCATTCAAGGAAGAAATATATATCCAATATAATAGTCTTTGTCAAGCAACAACAGAGAAAGTGCAGGGAGATAGAAAAAAGGCCATTGGAAAATTGAACAAGCAGCCTGCAGAGATCAGACAGGCACTAGACAGGAGAGTTGGCCGAAACGGCCTGGTTGAAATCGTAATGGCGGATAAGCAAGTCGGCAGTCTGACTGTTAAGATGGGAAAAATCGTAGATCAGCTCTTTTTTACGCTTACCGTTTTCATCTACAAGGTGTTTATAAATATCAATAAACGGAATATCTTTTTCCGCACAGTTGTTGCGCAGTTCATCGTTCATCTGTTCCGTATAGCGGGTGCGTTCCTCACGGGAGGCCAGAAAGGGATAGCTGAGATTCCTGCGCCAGCGCTGTGCTTCCGGGCCGGAAAAATTGCCGGTCGGCACCACGTTAAAGACGTGGATGGCATAACCCCGCTCCCGAAGACTGCGTACATAGTCGGTATAGCGGGCAGCAGTCTTACTGATCAAATCACTTGCCGGAATACCGGTCTGGGTTGCCTTATACTTGATGTGAATGCGGACATCAACCTCGCCAAAGACAAAGATCAGCTGTTTATCCCGCAGGGAGCGACGGATCTTCTGGACCTGTTTATCATGGCGAGTCAGGTTGAACGCGGTCTTGCCGTCCAGTTTGTTGTACCCGAACAGGGCTGTGGAATCGGCAATAAGGGGATGCTGCTCAAAACAGCGCACGGAATGGCTGTCGCCTACTGTAAAAATCTCCCGGTGCATGACTATCCTGTGGCGGCCAGGGCTCCGGCAATTTCCTGCTGAATAGCGGCAACCATTGCCCCGGGCTCTGCGGCATCGCGAATGGGACGACCAATCACCAGGTAATCCGAACCATCGGCAATGGCACCGGCCGGAGTGGCAATGCGCTGCTGATCTCCGACAGCTGAATCCGTCGGTCGAATGCCTGGGGTGACCATATCAAATTCAGGCCCGTATGCAGCCCTGAGCATGGCCGCTTCCCGGGCCGAACAGACAAGACCATGGCAGCCGAGTTCCAGCACCCGGCCTGCCCGTTGCCTAACTAGTTCTTCTAACGTACCCTGAAAATCGAGTTCGACAAGTTCATCTGCGCCCATGCTGGTCAGCACGGTAACGGCCAGAATCTTGACATCTGCGTCTGCAGCCAGTGCTGCCTTGACAACAGGTGCATAGGCGTGCACCGTGGTAAAGGTGATACCGCGTCCGGCAAACTGTTCCACAGCCAGCTGCACTGTGGCCGGGATATCGTACAGCTTCAAATCAAGCATGACTTTATTGCCCCGGCCGGTGATATGGTCAATAACCGGCCAGCCCCCGGCCAGAAACAGCTGCAGGCCTACCTTGAAAAAACGGATATCACTGTCCAGTTCTTCAACCAACAGACGGGCCAAGGCCGCATCTGGTACATCAAGGGCAAAGATAATACGTTCGTTGAGTGGAATATTTTTCATTGTTTTCGGACGAGTTGAAAAAAATCTCTACTTTCACCAAATTTAAGCAATCTCGTCACTTGCTGGAATGACAAAAGTCTAATCACACGTAAAAGTTCAGAAGTGCGTCAAATGTGCGTGAGCGCGTGCAGAGGTAAGCGAGCTTGCGAGACTACGTGGCGCAGACGGACTTTTAATCACACTGCAATCATCTCTTCTGCAATCATATTATCAACAAAATCCATGATAAACTTACGCTGAGCAGGCGTTGCCCAGGCAATACAGGAACAGTGCATGTTATGGGAACTGCGCACAAGAAACTCAAAACGCAGGTCAGTATTATCGAGAACCACAGAACAGTAAAACGGCCCGCAATCAGGATGTTCCAGCTGGGCTGGGGCCAGCAGATCCTGGGGCACTTCAAGCCAGAAAACGCCGCCGATGGGGCCGGGTTTCAGGGTACGTTTGAGATAACTGTCCAGGTTGTCACGTTCGAGAAAGGAAAGTTCGTCTATATAGTATTGGCGCATAATTTTATCAGGTCAAAGGTTAGCAGTCGAATATACTGTGGCAAATTATCAGATATGGCCGCACTCTACAACTGCAATATTTTGCTCAAAGATCAAGCCCGGTGGTGTCCTCGTTCAGGACCTCACAACCGTCCTCCCGGACGACAGCCATATTCTCCAAACGAATACCGCCCCACTCGGGTAGGTAAATGCCCGGTTCGATAGTGACGATCATTCCGGCCCGCAGCTTCTTCCGGCTGCGCGATCCCAGGCGCGGTTCTTCATGGACAGCCAGCCCGACTCCGTGCCCCAGACCGTGCCCGAAAAAATCTCCATAGCCCGCATTGACAATGATTGTCCGGGCTGCCCGATCCACATCTTTACAGACTGCACCGGCCCGAATGGCGTTGATTCCGGCCAGCTGGGCCTTACGCACCACACGCAGACGTTCCAGATAGGTTGAATCGGGTTTACCGGCAACAAAGGTGCGGGTCATGTCTGAGCAATATCCCTGTAAAACCAAGCCCATATCCACCAGGACAATATCACCAGTTTTCAGCACTCGATCCGTGGGCACGGCATGGGGTTTGGCCGCATTGGTACCAAAGGCGACAATAGTCTCAAAGCTGGCCCCTTCCGCGCCCAGTTCCCGCATGGTCAGCTCCAGAGCCAAGGCAGTTTCAATTTCAGTCATGCCGGGCTCGATTGAGGAGTACACCAGCTGAAACACCCGTTCATTGAGCAGCACGGATTTCTTGAGCAGCCGAATCTCGTCCTCGGTCTTGATGACCCGCATCCGCTCGATAATACCGGTAGTCGGCATTAATTCAACATCAGCAGACGCAGCCATCTTATCAAGCCTTGCAGCGGCTGAATGCAGAAAATAATGACTTTCAAAGGCAAGCCGCTGCAGGCCATGACCGGCGAGAAGTTGTTTAAGCAGCGGTAATAACCCTTTTGTATACAGTTCGACGGTAAACCCTCGGGCTTCTTCTACTGCCTGCAGTTCAAAGCGCGAATCAGTCAGCAGGTACGGCGTACCCTGGGCGGGGATGAGCAGCACCCCGGAACTCTCCTGTATGCCATGATCGGCAGCAGTATACCCACTTAAATATCTCCGATTCCCCGGCTCCGTGACCAGAAAAGCATCCAGTTTGCGTCGCCGAAGAGATGCTTGCAGTTTGCGTAAGCGCTCTTTGTTCATAAATCATGCCGTATGTTGAAAGTATGCTACTTTGAGATGTGAACCAACGTAAACAGAATATACCGCAAATATGATAAAGGGGAAACGTTGAAACCGCTCGGAGACATAAGGCCAGCCTGCAAAATTGTCTTTGCTTCTGACATCTGCCCTATGCCAATGATTTTATCCTCGGAATATCAAGCACATGACTGTGGTACAATTATTAGCATGCCTCGAAGTCTACACTTATCTAATCTCGAACGACACTCCTACTTTTTCAACCCAGCCTTACAATCTACTCACTCGTATTGCAGCCTTATTTCATATCTTTGGACAATAAGTAACATATTGAAATCACTAATAGTATCTCAATTTATTCCAGTTGACGCAGCAGATAACAAACAATTACGTTGTCACCAGAATTAATTTCAGTACTGTACTAAATTGTAAAAAAGTGCCAAAATAGAAACAGAG
>CAZQKF010000287.1:0-3884 GCA_964593645.1 uncultured Desulfobulbus sp. | reverse complement strand
AGGTACCGTCTGGCATGATTGAGTCAGGCCATCGGCAATGTCCCCTGAGTCAAAACTGCCGGTACCGCTGCCGGTATTGTCCCATCTATCCAACCATGCACAGATATGGGCATTACCACCACTGGCGTTAACCACCTGAACGTCAGCGTAAATCTCCGCACGGTTCCCACCGCCCGGAGAAGAAAAAGATACACCATCTTCGTCGTCATTGCCGTCGTTGTCGTCCCCGTTGGCATTGGTATTATTCTGCGAACCCGGTTCCACATCTCCCCGCGTTCTACCTATATACGGTTGCTGAGATGTTGCAAAAAGCCAGTATCCGACTTGCTCACCAATATGGTTGCGCTCTGCATCTCTAATGGTATCCTCATCAATCGCCAGATTCACTGCATTGGCAGGAAACGGGGATGCAAAGAGTACCGCCCACCCCCCATTTCCACCGTTCATTGCTTCCAGGGTAACTGCACCGCTGTCAAAGGTCTGGCTCAAGCCGGTATACGCGTAAGGGGGCGGAGGAGAAGAACTCCCTACGCCGCGAATAGACGACGTTCCGAGAGCTGCTTCATAAAAAATATCCTTGTAGGTACCACTACCCGCTTCTACCACTATATAACCAAGGTCTTCGTTGATCCGGGTTGTAACTGTATCTTCACCCACTTGTTTGCCCACGCAGATGTTTCCCGTACTCTGGAAAGGCGGGGTCTTGTAATCACTACAATTATAGCTCCAGAATGTACTGAAGTGTGTATCGTTGTAGGTCATGACCTGTCCCAGCACTACCGGACTTGCATATATATTGATGATTGTTGACGTTTCATCTACACCGGTCCCGTTCCACGATCCGTTATGGCTTGTATCCGTCGAGGTAACCCTGTGTGCCTCGAATGCACGTCCATCAGGTAAGGTGTGAGCTCCCGGTTCGCTAACCAGACAATAGACAGTCGATGATACGGGGTCTCCAATGGGACCTTTAGCAGGTTCCGGCCGCTGTACCATGATATCGAAACCAGTTGTGCTCAGATTGTCAATCCGGACAACCGCCTCAGGGTCGCTAGACGACGGCAGGTTGTAGGAGCAGACCACAACAGGCAGAGCTGTATATGTATTTTCAAACGTAACTCCCTGCCAGTTTTTATCTACATTGTCGATTTTCAATGTTTCAACAGAGATAGTCCGTGGGGTGCTGTGCCAGGCATCACCATAACCCGCAGCATCTCCGAAGTCGAACCCGTCATTTATGTCATAGCCCCAGGTAAAATCTCCAAATCCGGACAGCATGGAGCTTGACGCATTGTTTGATTCACAGTAACTCACTTCCAGTTGATCCACAAAATTGGGAAAGTTGAAGGCAACGTTGCCCCGGGTTGTAGTATTAGCCGCATTGGCAGTAATTCCCGTAAAGCACAGGCCGGTTCCATAGTCATTTTGAATATCAGTGCAGGTATAGGTTGCCCCAGCCGGAGTTCCCGCCTGAACGGTGGGATTGCTGTCAACAACTGTTCCGGTTCCCGGCACCAATGTTCCCTGGTATGTTGCCCGAACAAGCAGTACGTCCCGCCAACTCGCAGCAGAGCCTCCATAATCTATATCCAGTAAAGGAAACGACAGACCTGCTATCGCAGGACTGAAGGTAAATCGCGTACGAATACACTGACCGACATCGGCATTCATGCCCATACCCAGGATACCTGATTCATTCCCCACAGTGTTGCCGGTAGTCACAAAATAGTTGTTGGTAGGTATTGAGCTGCCTGTATATGTACCTGGACTTGGATAATCGGGGAAAAAATAGTTTACCGTCACGTCTACTCCGTCTTCGGTAAAACTGTCAGTCGGAGGGGCAGCGTAATTGGTAGTATTAATGGTGATTGTTGTTACTTCAGCTGACCAAAGAATATCACCGGCTGCTATCGTCGTTGCAGGAAAGCCTGTAACAAGGGAAAAGGCCCCAAAAGCCGCAACCCAAAAACATCTTTGCTGTAGAGAGTGGGTGCATGCAATTATACTTTCAAACTGATGTAGATAAAACATCCCAACCTCCCAAAAGACACCTTTCTTGCCTCAGCAAGAAAACAAAGCAGCATTGCCGGCTAAATTTATATTTCCTTGCCACTCCCAACGATGGAACAAAAAATCTGATTACTACTCAAGATCAGCTTGATCATAAAAGCAGTACAACCATCGTTTTTTCTGCCTTAGTTATCTGTAAATACATATATACCGTACAGCAGATTCTCTATTAATCTACTTCAGAATATTATCCCTCGGTGATGAACATTTGGCAATTAAGCAACAACTCATAATGGTATTTAATTCTATTTAACGGTTAATGAATTGTAAACTGTTTTCTGTACGCTGTTTCTCGCTCCCATGCTCTTCGTAGGAATGTAGACATATATGGAAGTTCGGATATGTATGGAAATTTGTCTGCATTTCCACGCGGGAGCATGGAAACGAGGAGAAATAAGTAACTTTTATTTTTCCCTGCCAAAAGGGCGCAGGGCTTGTACCCGATCCGGATTCATATCGGCAGCGGTTCCGATGACGGGCACAATCCAGTAATTTCGTGGATTATCCTGCATGCGCTTTTGCAAGACTGCCGTCACCTGGTGAGAGTTTTCAACCAGGTTATACAGGGCAGAGTCAACTCCGAAAAAACCGTCTAGAAAATGGACGATGGTGTGCAGTAATTTGGTGACATATCCCTGCTGCAGGGATGGCCAGGCCTGCAGGTTTGCGCCACCTTCTGCCTGCAGTTCTCTGAGCAGATTTTCCAGAGCCCGGTTGTTTGCCCTGAGCCCTGCCTCTATTGTGCTGAAAAAAGCTTTATCCTCCGCATTGACAACCCCGTGGCTGTCAATATCGACGCTGTTGTAGCGAACAAGCTGATTTGTTGCAAAAAACCGGAGAACGTGCTGTTCCGCATCCTGCCGGTCATTGCTTTGCACAAGCAGTGTATGGCGTCCGATAACTTCACTATTCATTACATTCTCCGTTTTCTTTCATTGCAGCCAAGACGCAGTGTTTTGTTGAGGTTCGCAAGCTCACCGCCAACCTACTACAGAATGTTCTGGCTCGATGCTTGACTCACTTCTTTATTCTGCGTTTCACTCTGGCCGTGGCAGTTGCCTTCCACGGTTCTGCCGGCCAGTGGTGTTTAGGGTAGCGGCCTTTAAGTTCTTTGCGTACTTCAAAATAGCTGCCGTCCCAGAAACCGCGAAGATCCCGGGTAACCTGCACCGGTCTCCGAGCCGGGGAGAGCAGGTGCAGCAGCACCTGGATTCTCCCCTGGCAAACTGTCGGGGTTTCGGCCAGGCCGAACATCTCTTGCAAACGTACGGCCAGGATCGGGGGCTGACCGAGCTGGTATTGCAGCTTGACCTTTGACCCGCTTGGCACCCGGATATGGGTAGGGGCATTACGATCAAGCTGTTGTTGTTGTGTATACTCAAGAGCTGCCAGCAGAATCTTTTCTATATTCAGAGCGCTACAGCCCTTAATGTTTTTCATTCCGTACAGATATGGCCCCAGCCAATGTTCCAACGTAGTCAGCAAGGTTTGATCTGAAAAATCAGGCCAGCTGTTTTCAGGCTGCCACTGACGCAGACACTCTACCCTGACCTGCAGCAAACGAGCAGCAGGTGTCCAGTTCAAGATATCCAGACCCAGGTCCAGGATCCCGATCAGCAATGCACCCTGTACGGCGCTCTGGTCAGGAGCAGGATTCCTTTTTTCCGACACAACCAGTTCACCCAGACGAATGCAGCTGCGGCTGACCACGGTCTTTGCGCTACTGTCCCAGAACACTTCCTCGCATTCGACCAGATCGTCCTGCAGCAGTTCCTCCACCTCAGTCTGCTCAATGGCTGCCGCTGAAAAAATCC
>CAZQKF010000286.1:0-3920 GCA_964593645.1 uncultured Desulfobulbus sp. | reverse complement strand
GTTCCATGTCGGCAGGTACCCGGTCAGGAGTACTGTTCCCGAAAAGAATGTCAGCTGGCCAGGAAAAGAGAATGGAATAGAAAAAAACTTGCCTCTGATCCCGACTACAAGCAAGCCCGGAAAGAGGCACAGAAGAGATGGAAAGAAAAAAATCCACATTACTGGAAAGAGTATCGTGCCCGCCACCCGGAATACACCCGGAAGAATCGTCAGCAGCAAGGCTTCAGGAACCGAAAACGACGGCCGCTTCCAGCAGTGAGCAGGATTGCAAAGACAGACGAGTCAATTTCAATAAAGCAAGGATTATCAGGAAGATACAAAATTACCCCAATACATGCTGATGTGATTGTAAAGACGGACGAGTATATTGTTGAAATCACCGCTATTTCCAGCGGATAGAGTTATTTTTGTCATGATTGCAAAGATAGGACTAGATATTTTTCCCTCTGGTTTACTGGTAGAAAGAGTTTCATGAATACCGAAAACCTGATCAGAGAAGTTGATTTTCACCTTCTGAACCTGCGCTACAGCCACACCAGAATAAACAACCCAAAGGCGTTGCTCAGGATGCAGAACTCCATCAATACCTACGGCCAGATAGTCCCGGCCCTGGCAATCCTGGAAAAGGACAGGTTTGTCCTGATAGATGGTTATCTACGTTACGGGGCATTACAAGCCTGTGGCCGTGATTGCCTTAAGGTTCAGGTGGTGGAGGGGGAGCCTGATTCACTCATAAACCTGCTGGTTACAAGCGATGACCGGCAGATGGAGGCCGTTGAACAGGCGGGCTTGATTCAGGAACTACATCATCGCTTCAGCTATTCCTTCGCCGAGATAGCCAAACGGTTGGGCAAAGATAAAGGCTGGGTAAAGCGTAGGCTGGATCTTATTGAATCACTGCCAAAGGAGGTCATGGAAGCGGTTATAAACGGCACGGTTTCCAGTTGGGCGGCAAGCAGAGTTCTTGTGCCGTTGTCGCGCGCCAACGAACAGGATTGTCTTGATCTGACCAAAAAGATTATCGCCGATCCCCTTTCCACCCGGGAACTCGTCTGTCTTTACGATCATTACCGGAAATCAGCCAGAACCGTCCGTGACCGGATCATTGCTGATCCCCGGTTATTTACCAGAACAGTCAAGGAGCAGGAGCAACAAAAACAGGGGAAACAGATCAATGATGGTCCGGAAGGGAAGTGGTTCAAGGATATACGTATTGTCTGCCATATTCTGAAACGACTGCAGGCCGGATCAGACATCATGCTGGACAGTCAGTGTCGTCGCAGGTGTCAGATCTGGCTGAAGAACGTAGAGAAGGCAATTGTTGAACTTAAAGAACAGGCAAAAAGGAAGAGCCATGATAACCCCGGCATACCGGCAGACCATTCTTGAGATGGCTGGTAAGGGCGTAGGTATCCGTGCAATCACCCGAATGCTGAAGGTGTCGAGAAATACTGTTCGGGATGTCCTGAAACAGGGGAACAAGCCTGCACCGATACAAGAATCAAAGTATGGCAAACATCTGCCGGCCATAAAGGAACTGTTGCGTGAGTGTCGGGGCAATGCGGTACGGGTTCAGGAAGAGCTGGTATCACGTCATGATATCCACATTCCCTACCAGAGCCTGACCTGGATCATCAGGAAAGAGAAGCTGGGTGCCGGGAAGAAAAAGAGAGCCGGTGAATACGTGTTTGAACCCGGGGAGGAGATGCAGCATGATACCTCTCCCCACAATATTATTCTGGGAAGGCGTAAAATAAAGGCGCAGTGCGCAGCCCTTGTGCTTGCCTACAGTCGGAGGATTTATGTCCAGTATTATCCCTGCTTCACCCGTTTTGAGTGCAGGGTATTTCTGGCAAAGGCCTTTGAGTACATGGGCGGAACCGCCGGCAAGTGTATTATTGACAATACCCATGTGATTGTTGCCGATGGCGTTGGGCCGGATGCCCTTATTACTCCGGAGATGGAGCATTTCGGCCGGATGTATCAGACACGATTTGAACCGCACTGGCTCAACAAACCAGACAGGAAGGCCAGGGTGGAACGGCCCTTCCATTACATTGAAAACAATTTTCTTCCCGGCCGGACCTTCACTGACTGGCAGGACATAAACAGCCAGGCAATAGACTGGTGTACCAAGGTGTCAAATCCAAAACATAAGCGGTCGCTGGGAATGAGCCCGGATGCGGCGTACATCATGGAAAAGTCCAGTCTGAACCTGTTGCCTCCTGTGTCACCACCGGTCTACAAAAGCTGTTACCGGGTCGTTGATATTCAGGGGTATGTGCATCTGGAGACAAACCGCTATTCCGTGCCCCATAAACTGGTGGGTGCCAGACTGGAAGTACAAAAACACTGGGACAAAGTGTTGATTTACGACAAACAGACCAAGGTGGCCGAGCATACACGGATAGTGGATAAAAGGGACAGCAGGTCAACTCTGCCTGGTCATCATCCGCCATTATATCGCAAGGAATCCACCCGGGGCCCCTGCAAGGAAGAGATGTTACTCACAGGTGATCATCAGGAGCTGGATCTCTATGTCCGGAACCTCAAAAAGAGAAGCAGGGGCCGGGGGGTACTGAACCTTCGCCGGCTGTTAAATCTACAGCGGAGCTATCCCTGCGAGCCGTTCATGGCCGCAATCAATACGGCCCTGCAATATGGCCTTTATGATCTGGCCAGGCTGGAAAAGATCATCCTTGATAACACTGCCGGAGACTTTTTTGATCTATCATGAATGATGAAATACATCGACTCATCGATGAACTGAAGTTTAAAGGAATGGCCGGGGTTATAGATCAGCAGGTTGCCCTGGCCGAAAGCGGCAGCTCTGTTCAGGATATTATCTGTAATCTGCTCAGAGAGGAGCTGCGTTATCGTCAGGAACGAAGCTTGATCAATCGCATCCGTAACGCCAGGATGCCCTGGGACTGGACACTCAACTCCTTTCCCTTTGAGCAACAACCGGGGGTGAACAAAAATCAGGTCATGACCCTGGCCGGGCTGGACTTCCTGCAACGGGGAGAGAATATTATCTTTCACGGTAAAACCGGGGTAGGAAAGAGTGGCCTGGCTGTCGGGATCTTGCGTCAGGCCTTAATCTCCGGTTCCAGGGGCCGGTTCTATGATGTCCAGCACCTTCTTGATGATCTCTATGCTTCCCTGGCCGACAGATCCACAACCAAACTGCTAAAGTCACTCTGCCGATATGACATTCTGCTGCTTGATGAGCTGGGCTACCTGACCCTGAATAAAGAGCAGATGAATGCGTTTTTCAAGCTCATGAAGGAACGCTACGAAGCCGGCAAATCCACCATTATCACAACCAATCTTGAACCTGATGCCTGGTATCATCTGCTGAAACCAAAGGACATGGTTGACGCCCTGCTCGACCGCCTTTATCACCGTTGCGTCGTCATCAAGGTCGACGGACCATCTCTTCGTGGCGGCTTGCCTGAATAACCCGCCAACTTCCCTTTCTTCTCACCACTCTCTGCTCTTTCCCTTTCGCGCAAATACCACTCCCGCTGTTTTCCATACCGGCATGTTGTAGCTGCTGCGCATGAGGCGGGTCAATTTGTCTTAGCACAGGTGGGTCAGTTTATCTTGGCGCCCAAGGCTCCGGACCGGCAAACGGCTTTTTCGCATAGACGATCCAGTCCTTTTTCCATGCACGTTTCAGGAGACTGCTGCTGTTTGCCGGAACAACAAGCGTATATATCCTGCTCTCTATCCTGGTACAGTATTGCCAGTCAGCCCCTACCTCACGGTAACGCCCTAGAAGTCTGCACTTATCTGCCATCGGTTAGTTCATGGCGTGGGTCTTTTTGTATTCCTTTTCATATGCGGTAAACACATCAGCCAGTTCGTATTTCGCTCTCATACCTTCCCCTTGGAACTGTAGAGTAAATCCAGAGGGC
>CAZQKF010000285.1:0-3923 GCA_964593645.1 uncultured Desulfobulbus sp. | reverse complement strand
CCTCCGTTTCAAAGACTGCTTGCCGGTAAGGAAAATCAGGCTCCCTCCCCTGCTGTTCCTGAATTTCGTAAATTTGTCACAATCATGCAGGGGTGTAATAATTTCTGCAGCTACTGTGTTGTTCCTGCAACTCGCGGCCGCGAGATTAGTCGTCCGGTTGCAGATATCCTTGAAGAAGTTACTCTGCTGGTAGACCAGGGCGTGCGTGAAATCACCCTTTTGGGTCAAAATGTAAATTCGTATGGATGTACTAATCCTGTTGCTGTTTCACAGGTAGAATTTGCCGATTTGCTTGCAATGGTTGCTCGGATTCCCGGCGTTAAACGCTTAAGATTTACTTCATCAAATCCACAGGATTTATCTGATAAGCTCATGCAACGCTTTAAGGAATTTGATAACATCTGTCCTCATTTCCACTTACCTGCCCAGTCCGGGTCAAATGATGTTCTTAAACGGATGCATCGTAAGTATACCCGCGAGGTCTATCTTGAAAAAGTCCACGGACTGCGTTCGTATTGTCCGAAAATTGCCATCAGCACAGATATGATTATCGGATTTCCTGGTGAAGGTGACCAGGATTTTGAGCAGACCATGGATCTGCTCAAAACTGTCCGTTTCCATGGATCATTTTCCTTTAAGTATTCCGACCGGCCTCATACCAGATCAGCAGAATTTGACGATAAGGTTGATGAAGATATCAAAAAGGAACGACTGCATCGATTCCAGAAACGTCAGGATCAGATAAGCCTGGAGCGCAATAAAGAATTAATAGGTAAATCTGTTGATGTCATGGTTGAGCGAATTGAGGGTAACTCTATCCAGGGTCGTACCGGCACGAACCATATTGTCCATTTTGAATCCAAGGACGACTTCGTTGCTGGTGACTTCACGCAAGTGACAATAAATCACGCAGGCATGCATTCATTAAATGGCGAAAGAACAGTTTGATGTTGCTAAAAATTAAATATATTAATTAGGCTTTAATTCTCGTTACCAGCAATGCAGGAATTCACTGTAATCGGCATGACAAAAATAATTGCCGGGTGTAGTATTTTGGAAAATATTTCTTTTTCCATTGTGCCCGGCGAGATTCTTGGCCTGATAGGCCCCAATGGTGCCGGCAAAACGACACTTCTTGAATGTATTGCCGGGCTTTTGCCGGTTCAATCCGGAATCCTGCAGCGTGCAGGTGTTACCATCGCTCCTGACCAGCGCAAACAGGTACTCTGGTATCAACCCGATGATGTCCTGCCCTTTGCTCAACAGAAAGTTTCTGTAACCCTTCATTTTTTCCGCAAGATACATGGATGCAGCAACCAATCTCTAGATCTGCTCATCACCAGGCTGAAGTTATCACCAATATTGAACAAACCAGTCCAGGCATTGTCCAAGGGCTATCGACGAAGAGTCCTGCTGGCCATTGCCTTGCTTAACTCACGGCCCCTGCTCCTCCTTGATGAGCCCTTTGACGGTTTTGATCTCAGACAGTCGCTTGCTGTCATGGATTTACTGCGACAGTCCATGATTGGTCGCACCATGATCCTGTCTATCCATCAGTTAACTGAAGCAGAAAAAATTTGTGACCGCTTTCTCCTGCTCGATGAAGGGCAGGTTCTTGGTATCGGCACCCTTGATGAGCTGCGTACTCTGTCAGCCTGCGACAACGATGCAACGCTTGAGGAGGTATTTCTTGCCCTCACCTGAACATCTGCCTGGCCCCGGATATGTCCGCGTAATGTTGCAGCAAGAGCTGCGCAGCCTGTTACTCTCCCCTGCCCTGTGGAGCATGTACATCATTATTTCGCTTCTTGTCGGGTACAGTTTTATCCAGGCTGTCGAACTCTTCTCCCAGGCCAGCCGGACAGCACTGGCCTATCCCGAACTGGCAACCGGAATGAACACGCTTGACGGCATCTTTGTGCCGACCTTTGGTGCCTATTATCTGACCCAGACCCTGCTCCTTCCCTTTATCGCTATCCGGCTCATTGGTCTGGATAAAAACAGCGGTACGCTCAAACTTTTGCTCCAGCTTCCGTTCTCCTCCTTTTCCCTCTGTTATTTTAAAATAACGGCAATGGGTGTTGTCTGGCTAGCCAGTCTGCTGCCGGCTGCACTTAGTATAGCAATTTGGTACATTCTCGGCGGTCATATCTATCTGCCTGAGCTTGGCCTTCTATTTGTCGGCCATGGACTGTATTCATTTACAGTCATTGCCATCGCAATGTTTACAGCTGCAGTCAGCGACTCATTACCCACCGCTGCCATGCTGTGCCTGGCTATTACCCTTGGGTCCTGGGTACTGGAGTTTACCGCTGCCGGTCAGACAGGAATTGTTGGCCTACTGGGAAAGATGTCACTTACAGGCATGCTCCGCCAGTTTGAAACCGGGCTGCTTTCCCTGTCAACAGTGATCTTGTTTTTCACTGCTTCTGCGCTGTTTTTTCTGCTGACCGTGATCTGGCTCCATCCGGGAAAGCCACTGTTTGCAAAAATAGTTAGATCAATACTCTGTATGGCAATGATCTGTTTCATAGTCTGGGGAGCAACGTCCATTCGTGGATATGTCGATATGACCGAGAACCACCGGCATTCCCTGAACCCGGCTGATGTTCGTTCCTTGAAGAGCTTAGACAACCCATTGATCCTCAGTATCCATCTCAATCCTCAGGACGGCAGACTGCTTGACCTCGAACATGATTTGCTTGCCAAGTTACGGCGTGTTGTGCCGCAGCTCACAGTGCATTATGTCCATTCAGCGACGGCAGGTCTTTTTGACACGGGTAGCGATGCAGAATATGGGCTTATAGAGATTGCATATAACAAGCAAAAGGAGACAACATATTCCAACAGCCAGCAGGAGATCCTGCCGATCATTTATACTCTTGCCGGTCTGCAGGTTCGACCTGACACGGTACTTGAATTTAAGGGATATCCTCTGATAGCTGATGCGTCCGAATACAGATGGTGGTTTTATGTTGTCCTGCCGCTGCTTTTTGTCTTTGTTGGTATTTACGTCAGAAGGGGAAAATGGTAATATTTAGGGACTGCAAT
This sequence comes from uncultured Desulfobulbus sp., assembly GCA_964593645.1. GTDB lineage: Bacteria > Desulfobacterota > Desulfobulbia > Desulfobulbales > Desulfobulbaceae > Desulfobulbus_C. Next base: position 872 of record CAZQKF010000285.1, on the reverse strand, counting down.
TTTCCTTGGTTAAATATACGTTTTTGGTAAGGAGTTTCCTGTGAAACGAAAAAGCTTGTTCCTGTCCGCTGCTGTACCGGTAATCTGTCTGGTTGGATTTTCCCTATACCAGGCTCATTTTCGCCCGGCAGTATCGCCCGAGCAACTGGAGTATCTCCCGGCAGACCAGCCCCCAGCCTTTGGCTTTGTGGCAACAGCCCATGCGGCACAGCCCGATAGCATAACTGTCAGTGATAATACTTCCAAGGTAACGGTGTATGATTTCAGCAGGGAAACTGTAGGCGCACAGCCCGCAACGTTTTCACCGGCCGTGGGCAACTGGGTCATCGGTACCGATGCCGACAATACAGTGTTGGTTGTAGACGGTCGTAAGTGGAAACAGGGCACCGCCTCTGCAGGCCTGGCGGATAAAGCAAGGGCCCTGTACGGCAGTCGATATGCAGAATTTCTTGATAACGTCACCGCCTATGCCTATTACCCCTTTGCCGTGGCCGACAATCTGGATAACTTCAGCAACGGTGAAATAACTGTCCGCTTTAAGGCTATTGCCGGCAGAATTGACCAGGGAGCCGGTATTCTGTTTGATCTGAAACCAAATGGCGACTACTATGCCCTGCGGGCCAATCCCTTGGAAAACAACCTTGTTCTGTGGCGTTTCAAGCAGGGAAGAAGAAGTTCAGTAAACTGGGTCAGAAATGTTAACACCCCTACCCGCAAGTGGCACACCCTGCGGTTGACAGTTAAGGGCACGCAGATTAAAGGGTATATCAACGGCAAGCAGTATCTCAGCGAGACCCTGCCTGCCCCGGTTGCAGGTAAAGTCGGCCTGTGGACCAAGGCGGACAGTGTCGTTTATTTCGATGATTACCGGG
>CAZQKF010000284.1:0-3928 GCA_964593645.1 uncultured Desulfobulbus sp. | reverse complement strand
ATATTGGCCATGGCGATCTCGGCTCGATAGGCGATCATTTTAACTGTATCGATAAAGTATTTGCTTTTCATGCCCAGCCGCCTGAACCGGTCTTCCCACGGCAAAACCCCAAACACCACATGTTTGGGGTATTCGCCTTCACTCCTTTAACTCCTCGAGAGTTGCCTCCATATCCCTGATCTCTTCCAGAAGGGCCTGCTTCTGTTCCTCATAGTCGATTACCTTGTCCGGTGCAATCTCATCGCAAAGGACAATCTCGTTGCATTGGCATTTTTCCTGCCAAGTTGAGCCGCCATGTTTCGTACATCCCGATCCGCCTCCAGGTACAGGGGACAAACGACCGGGGTGGATTCAGGAATGTCTTCAGTGGAATAGTGCCAAGAGCATCAAGGCTATAGTTTTCACGCATGTATTTTTAAAAGTTCTCTTGAGACCATCTGGTGAACATAGTCGCCGCGGTTTTGGTCAGATCTCGTAGATAATCAGTGGAGACAATCGATGTCTGGTGACCGGTTTGGGCAAGCTTGCGGATTTCACGAACCCATATTCCGCCGCTCTGAAAAGTCCCGCGACCGACCGCTGCAGCAAGGGATAAAGCAGCAGAGCCGGAGGAGGATGAAAGGCGGCGGTCCCGGATCAGCAGGCAGGAGCTTCTGGCCGATACCAGGCTGGGCATGAACAGTATGAGGACAACTCTGACTGGCCTGGGGCTGGCCGTGCTGACCGGCATTGTCATCGGGCTGGTTATTCCCCTGGATCCAGCCACGCCAGCCATAGCGGCGAGAACCGGAATGGGCTGGTTTAACCTGATTCCGGCTCGGACCGGCGGGGGCAGTTTATCCCTGGTCGGAGTGATGGTTGCGGTGGCCCTGATGCCGCCCCTGGTGAGCGGTGGTCTGCTCATCGGTTCCGGCCACTATGCATCCGGCCTGGCGGAGCAGAGCCTGGCCTTTGCCAACATCATCTGTGTCAATCTGGCCTTGGTTATCACCTTTTATCTGCAGGGAATCAGTCCCTCCACCTGGTGGAAGAAAACCAAGGCCCGTCACGCCCGCCGCCGGGCAACGCGTATTCTCCTTGGCCTGCTCCTCATGCTGGCCGCGCTTCTCTTCTTCAACAGATAACGGCCAGAAGAGAATGTCTGTCTCCGGTTATGAAAAGCTCTGCCGGGCCTGTCTGGAAATGGCGGTGACGGCCGGGTGGCGGATAATACGCTCCACTGAAATGGCATAGAATTGCTCTCTGATCTCATCAGTGCTGCCGATCAGTTCCACCTGGTACTGGCGACAGATTTCTTCTCTTAGAATGGCCGGGCTGGCAAAGATGCCATCGCCCTCCCTCGCAAAGGCCTTGAGCAGGGCTGAGTCAGAGAACTCGGCCATGACAAACGGGGTGATGTTGAGGGTGTCAAACCATTGGTCAAGCTGGCCGCGCAGGATGGTCATCTCCAAGGGCAGCAGCATGGGCGCGCCGTGCAGGGAACCTGGAAATCCGTGTTGCAGATCTGCAAATTTTTCTGTTCCGAAAAAACTGATTCCGCACTCGCCGAGCAGGTGGTTGAAGACCCGCACACTCATCCTGGTTCCTGCCGGTGAATCACTGAGCACGGTATCAAGCTTGTGCTGGGAGAGCTTGGCGAGCAGATTTTCCTTCTTGTCCTCCTCGCAGATCAGGCGCACCGGCTCCTCCAGCCGGAAGACCGGTTCAAGAAGCATCCGCACCATCATCTTGGGCATCACATCCACCACTCCGATCCGTAGCGGCACCCTGCGGTTGTCCGCCATGCTTTCCAGGCTGCTCATCAGTTCCCTGCCGAGGGAAAAGATTTCGTCTGCGTACCGAAAGACATGATAGCCCAGTTCAGTGGGCTCAAGGCTGCGACCGACCCGAACAAAGAGCTTGCCGTTCAGAGATTCTTCCAGGCTGCTTATCTGGGCGCTGATGGTGGCCGGCACCAGGTGTAGCCGTTTGCCGGCCGCGGTGATGGAACCTTCCCGCATCACGTTCCAGAAGTAGTAGAGATGGTGATAGTTGAGCCAGTCCATTGTTCCGCCTGGGTAATTATTAGTTTTTTTCTAACTATAATACAGAAATTATCAGATTGTTCAAACCGTATTCCATGCTTATCCTGTCAGTAAGTGAAGAGGAAAAAACAGGGGCAGTGGGCCGGCAGGCCCCTGCACAAGGCTATTCAACAACAAGGAGGCATGCTATGGGACGTGAACGGATTTTGTTTAAAAGCGAGGAGAAAAAGAGCCGCGTTGAAGTCGTTTCCATTTACCGCGCCATAGCCGACAAAGTGGAGCAGGGAAGTCTGACCCCGCGCCAGAACGACAACGAGATCGTGCTTGATTTTCCGGGCCAGGTAACCCTGGAGATCAAGGTGGAGGAGGAGAAAAAAACGCAAGGGGATCAAAATGCAGCTTGAAATAGAGCTGGAATGGTACCCGGGCGCGGACGATGGTGACCAGGGCGTAACCATCAGTTGATGTTCGCCGTGACCACAACCGGGAATGCCCCTGGCTGCCGGCCGGGGACGGCAACTGAAAGCGCCCCCACATTGTCTGGGGACCGGCAGGGTTGCACTGCCGGCAGAGCCACCTTTGCAGGAGTACCGCCATGAATGATCATCAGGAAATCAGGTGGCATGCACTTTCGGCCACGGAAACAGCCAATCGGCTTTCCGCCGACCCAATGCAGGGGCTGACCGATAACGAGGTCGAACTGCGCCGGAAACGGGTTGGTGGCAACACCTTGAGTGCAAAGCCGGGCCAGCCGTCCTGGCTGCGTTTTCTGCTCCAGTTTCACCAACCCCTTATCTATATCCTGATCGCCTCCGGCATTGTTACGGCTTTTCTTGGCGAGTGGGTGGATTCAGGGGTTATCTTCGGCGTTGTCCTTGTCAACGGGGTGATAGGCTACTTTCAGGAGGCAAAGGCCGAGAATGCTCTCGCGGCCCTGGCCGATACCATGATTGCCGAGGCAACCGTTGTCAGGCAGGGCGTGACAGTCAGGCTTCCGGCTGCGCAACTGGTTCCCGGTGATATCGTTCTGCTTGCGGCCGGCGACAAGGTGCCGGCTGATGCGCGGCTTCTTGACAGCAGGGAGCTGCGGATTGACGAATCTTCTCTGACCGGAGAATCCGTGCCGGTGCATAAGACAACGCCACCCCTTAAGGACCAGACAACCCTTGCCGAACGTTCCAACATGGCCTATGCGTCCACCATGGTCACTCAGGGCCGGGCCCGTGGAATTGTGGTTGCCACCGGAGATCAGACCGAAGTGGGCCGTATCTCTCGTCTCATCTCCTCGGCCCAGGATCTCGCCACGCCCCTGACTCGGAAAATCACCCGCTTCAGCCATCTGCTTCTCTATGTGATTCTTTCCCTTGCGGCCGTGACTGTTGCTGTCGGCCTTCTGCGTGGTCAATCCCCTTTTGCCATGTTTATGGCCGCGGTTGCCCTGGCCGTGGGAGCCATTCCCGAAGGCCTGCCCGCCGCCGTCACCATCACCCTTGCTATCGGCGTGGCCAGAATGGCGAAGCGACGGGCCATAATCCGCAAACTGCCGGCCGTGGAAACCCTGGGTTCCACCACGATCATCTGCTCTGACAAGACCGGCACCCTCACTGAAAATCAGATGACGGTCCAGGCCATCTGGGCAGGCATGTCCCATTACGAGGTAAGCGGAAGCGGATATGCTCCCCTGGGCAGGATTGTCTGCCAGGACGATGCGGATCAGGATCTTTCCCCGGCCCTGGCCGAATGCCTGCGGGCGGGGTTGCTCTGTAATGACAGCCGTCTTCTCAAAGAGGATGGCGTCTGGCAGATCCAGGGAGATCCCACCGAGGCCGCTCTTGTTGTGGTTGCGGTCAAGGCCGGGGTTGAGGTTCTGGAAACCGCTAAACGCTATCCACCGCTGAATGCCA
>CAZQKF010000283.1:0-3949 GCA_964593645.1 uncultured Desulfobulbus sp. | reverse complement strand
CTGCTGCCGATTATACCGGGGAAATCTGCTCCGGTCTCGACAGGTGCCGCGGGTTTACGATTTGTGGCCGCTCGGACAACCCCTTTGATTTCATCTACATTAAAGGGCTTGGTGATGTAATCAAAGGCACCGTTTTTCATGGCCATGACCGCATCATCGGGTGAGGCAAAGGCGGTAATCATGATGACCGGCAGATCCGGCGTACGATGTTTAAGTTCTGCCAGCAGCTCAAGCCCGCTCATGCCCGGCATGCGTATATCAGTTATAACAAGGTGTATTTCGTGCTGCGCATCGATTTCAAGTGCTGTAGATGCGTCCGGTGCAACAGACACGGCATACCCCTCTTTCTCAAGTAGAATCTTGAGAAATTCGCGCATGCTCAGTTCATCATCAACAACAAGAATACGGGTCATGGTCGGGTGGTCTTAGGGAGATTAGAGTATAGATTCGTATCGGATACGTGCATATTGGCAGCCGACACAATATAAAAACAGTTTATCTCTTATCAGGGAGTTAAGTCAATACTTAACAGGCTTTCCGTTTCAGAGAGGAAAAGAGAATACAACAGGGCCGGACTGTGCGATTAATTGGTTGAGTTGTACGAAGAAAAAATAAGCTGCCCGGTTTACACCGCCTTGTTTATGGGGTATGTTCACAAAAATTATTTTAAATGGGTAAATATGTGAGTAATGCAGATTCATTAGATAAACAGTCCTTGACCGAACACCTTGCGGAACTGCGTTCCTGCCTGATTATTTCTTTGGCAGTGGTTGCTGCCGGGTTTGCCGGTGCCTATTCTATTATACGGCCCATTGCTGACTGGTTTTTCAGGCCACTGATTGAGGTGCTGCCGGCAAACAAAACCCTAATCTTTATCTCCTACCAAGAGGGGTTTTTTTTTATCTGAAGCTTGCCCTTGTCTGTGGAATTCTCTTTGCAAGTCCAGTCATTTTCTACCAGATCTGGCGTTTTGTCGCCCCGGGCCTTTATCAGCATGAAAAAAAGGCCCTGCTGCCCTTCACTGTAGTTTCCACGTTTTGTTTTCTCGGTGGTGCCGCATTTGGCTATTTTGTTGTTTTTCCACCGGCATTTCGCTTTCTTATCGGCTATTCCAGTGAATTTCTGGATCCCATGCCCGCAGTCAGTGAGTATTTTTCCCTGGCCCTGCGTCTACTGATAGCCTTTGGCGTTGTTTTTGAGCTGCCGGTGCTGATGGTTTTTCTGGCAAAGATTGGTCTAGTGACAGCACCATTTCTCACCCAAAACCGGAAATATGCCTTTTTGATAGCCTTTATCATTGCCGCAATCCTTACCCCTACGCCGGATGTGGTCAACCAGTTGTTTATGGCCGGCCCGTTGATTGTCTTATACGAGATCAGCATCCTGGCCGTCCGTTTTTTTGTCCGTAAACCCATGACCGGCTTTAATACACAGGAAAACGACTGCGAAGAGAACGACCCTGAGGATAAAGAATAAACTTTGAGTGAACAGCTCTTTATGGTTAATTACTGGAAGTACTGGAAATAAGATTTTCTACACAAATACATCGAATTGCGCGCAGGAGGTAACATGTCGTACGCAGCAGATTTTGAAAAAGCCCTTGAGATTGGTCGTCCCCCTACTATTTGTTCTCTGTTCCCCCATTCCAGGGCCCTGATTGTCAGCGGCAAGGTCATTGACCGGGCCATGCTAGCCAAGGGAAAAGCCATGACCCTGGCGGCCAACGGTCGTAATCACCTTATCATTCGAGGAGCTCTGCAGGCAGCCCAGCGTGCCCGGGCCGGAATAATTATTGAAATTGCCCGTTCCGAAGGTGGAGCAACGTCCTATTGTGCTACCAATTACTGGAACATTGCCCGGCAGGTGGATGCCCTGTGCAATGAACTGGCCATTACTATTCCCGTGGCTATTCACGCTGATCATTACGGTATAAAATCCGTGGATGATCTCCCTTTTGCCCGTCAGGAGATTCCGTCACTGTTTGAGGCCGGCATGACGTCCATTGCCGTTGACGCCTCCCATATGCCCGATGATGATAACCTGCTGGCCAGCATTGATCTGAACCGCTATATACCGTCCTGGGCCGGGTATGAAACAGAAGTTGGGGAGATCAAGGGAAAACTTGGTCTTTCAACAAAGGATGAGGCGTTGTTTATCATCCAGGGACTCAATGGTCATAATATTTTTCCCGACTGGATCGCCTTAAATAACGGCACAACCCACGGAATCGAGGACTCTAGTCAAGGCATACAGGTTGAACTGACTGCCGAAATCCACGAAGCACTGAAAGGTTACGGTATTTCCGGAGCCCAGCATGGGACTTCAGGAAATAATTCAGAGCGTCTGCGGGCCATTGCCTCGGGCACCCGAACCACTAAGGCTAATGTGGCAACAGCCCTGCAGATGATTTCCTGGGGGCTTGAAGTCAATGATTTCGGCAATGCCATTCTTGATTCGGACGGTGAGTTTATCAAGATTGAAGGGCAGGGCGTGAGTGAGGAGCTCTGGCAGGAGATGAAGGCCCATGCCGAGAGCCAGGGTTGGTCAGGCGGCAGTTATAAAAATCTTAATGTTGTCTTTGAAAACAAGATAATGGGGCAGCCCCGGGTCATCCGGGAGCGTATGGCCTGTCGGGTGGAAGATTTTGTGTTTACCCTGCTGGTTGAAGTCTTCAATGCCGGCGGTACTGCCAGTTATGCCGTTGATGAAATCCTTGCTGCCGGATCGTATGATCTCGGACCTAAGAGCGGGCGAGTGGAATCTCCGGAAGAGTGGACGGAGGAAAAAATTCGCGTTCGTGCGACAACTCTTGATACAGATAAGGGGCCGGACGGAGACTTTGATGACTAAGGGCTGCCTTGAAAAATTAGGATTTTCGTTCGAGATCAAGGATTGCGATAAAAATAAGCACAGGCATATACATGATATTCCGAGCATTATTTTTTGAGCGTGACGCAGAGATCGGGCGAAAAGACAATTTTTCAAGGTTGCCTGAGGTCTGTGGTAAGGTATACGTCTATTCATTGCTGCCTCGGCAGTTTGTTCAACTTTTCTTTTTGGATACATAATGCAGAAAATTTTGATAACCGGGGCTGCAGGTTTTATCGGCCATAACCTTTCCAAACGTCTGCTTGATGACGGGCGGACCGTTGTGGGGCTGGATAACTTAAATGACTACTACGATCCCAACCTGAAACGCTCGCGACTGGCGGAACTGCAGGCCTATGACCGGTTCAGTCATGCTGATTTTGATATGGCAGACCGGGGGCTGATGGAAAAATTATTTGTCGATGAACAGTTTGACGGCGTGGTCAACCTGGCTGCCCAGGCCGGAGTGCGTTACTCCTTAATTAATCCCCATTCGTATGTTGACACCAACCTGGTTGGTTTTGTCAATATCCTGGAAGGATGCCGACATACCAAGGTTAAACACTTCCTTTATGCCTCGTCAAGTTCGGTATACGGGGCCAACACGGCCATGCCTTTTTCCGTGCATGATAATGTGGATCATCCTGTGTCGTTATACGCGGCCTCAAAAAAAGCCAACGAACTGATGGCGCATAGTTACAGTCATCTCTACAAACTGCCCTGCACAGGACTCCGTTTTTTTACCGTATACGGCCCTTGGGGTAGACCTGATATGGCCCTGTTTCTCTTTACCAAGGCTATTCTTGAAGATCGGCCCATCGACATCTTTAACAATGGTAATATGGAGCGGGACTTCACCTATATCGACGACATAGTTGAAGGTGTTTTCAGGTTACTTGATCATGTGCCGGAGCCCAATCCCGACTGGAGCGGTGATCAACCGGATCCGGCATCAAGCTATTGTCCGTGGCGGGTCTATAATATCGGCAATAATGCTAAAGAAAAGTTGATGCGTTATATTGAGGTGCTTGAGGATTGCCTGGGTAAAGAGGCGAAGAAGAACTTTCTGCCCATGCAGGAT
>CAZQKF010000282.1:0-3951 GCA_964593645.1 uncultured Desulfobulbus sp. | reverse complement strand
GCAAAGGCTGCCCTGCGCAAAATTGCCTGGATTCTCGGGGTACAGCAGACCCGTGATGATGAACCTGAAAATTAATCCCTGCCCCTGCCACCCTTAACATCTCATGCGTCGTTTTTTTTATACCCCGCAACCGGAAGAACACGATACACTCCACATCACCGGATCGGAAGCGCATCACATGGCCACCGTGCTGCGCTTGCAGGAAAATACCGCAATCGAACTCTATGACGGCAAGGGCGGCGCAGTGCAGGGGACAATCCTCAAAATCTCCAACCATGAAGTGGTAGTCACCGTCACATCCCGCACGGTACACGATGAAGCAGCAATTCCTCTAACCCTGGTGCAGGCCATGCTCAAGGGCAAAAAAATGGATCTACTGATCCAGAAGGCAACCGAGCTTGGGGTGCAGGCCTTCAGGCCGATGACCAGCAGGTATTGTGAAAAAAAGAATCACAATACCCGTACAGCCCAGCGTTGGCATCGCATCATGTTGGAAGCCTGCAAGCAGTGCGGCAGACCCGTTCCAATGACCATACACGCTCCTGCTGCCCTTAACACACTCTCTTGTGATGAGGCAAGTAACCTCATCATGCCCTGGGAGGATGAAGACAGCCGTCCGCTCTCCCCTGCCCTGCTCACAACCAGCCTGCCCACGGTTCTGCTCATTGGCCCTGAAGGTGGTTTTCACCAGGATGAAGTCACATTTGCCCGCGATCTCGGCTTTGCTACCGTATCATTTGGCCCTCGTATCCTGCGGGCAGAGACAGCGGCCCTGGCTGCAACGGCCATTGTGCAATACCTCAGCCACAACCTCAATCCAGCAGCTGTACACAAATAACAGTGCACTGCTTTGTTTTCCAGACCGGACATGATACAGTGAGCGGGTTATGAGAGCTGTTATCCAACGTGTTACATCGACCCGGGTTACTGTGGACGAACGTGAAACCGGAGCAATCGGTCCTGGCCTGCTTGTTCTGCTCGGCGTTCATTCAGGCGATGAGCAGCGGGATGTTTCCTGGCTTGCGGAAAAAACCATACACCTGCGTATCTTTGAAGACGATGTCGGCAAGATGAATCGCTCTCTGCTGGATACCGGCGGGGCCATGCTCGTCGTCTCCCAGTTTACCCTGCTGGGTGACTGCCGCAAGGGACGACGCCCTTCCTGGTCCTCCGCAGCTCCGCCGGATAAGGCCAGGGCTCTGTATCAAGACTTTATCACAGCAGTACGAGAGCAGGGGATCACTGTCCAGCATGGTGAATTCCAGGCCATGATGGAGGTCAGCCTGGTCAACTCCGGCCCGGTCACCATGCTGCTGGATTCCCATAAAAAATTCTAATCTTCCTCAACACTACACTATAATGACAGACTATAAGATCGGCTCCACCTATCACGGTTTCCTCCTGCAGCGGTTGGAAGTTCTCCCTGAGATCAACTCTACAGTGTATCTGTTCAAACACCAGCTGCTTGGCACGCCCTGCCTGGCGATTAAAAATGATGATCCCAACAAGACCTTCTGCCTGGCCTTTCAGACCGTCCCGGAAGACTCCACCGGGGTTGCCCATATTCTGGAGCATTCCGTGCTCATGGGATCAAAAAAGTATCCGGTGCATGATGTGTTCGGCGAAATCAACAAGGGGGGGCTCATGACCTTCTTAAACGCCATGACCGGATCAGACACGACCTGGTATCCCTTTGCCACACGTAACACTACGGAATATTTCAATATTATGGACGTATATTGTGATGTGACGCTCAACCCGCTCCTGGAACGAACTACCTTTGAGCAGGAGGGCTGGCATTATCATAAGGAGTCCATGGACTCACCGCTCCAGTTCCAGGGCGTGGTCTTTAACGAGATGAAAGGTGCCTTTTCCGATCCCATTCGCGCCATCTTTCACCATACCTTCCGCGGCCTGATGCCGGAGTCGACCTATGCCCATGAATCCGGCGGCGATCCCCGCAACATCCCGGATCTCAGCTATGAGCAGTTTGTTACCTTTCACCGGAAACACTATCACCCGTCCAACAGCATGCTCTTTTTTTACGGGAATGCCGATCTTGACCGGGAACTTGCCGCTGTCCAGGACAACTTCTTCAGCACATACGACCAGCCCGGCGAGCAGGCACAAATTGTTCAGGGTAACGATATCAGTGAACCTGTTTTTATAGAGGACAGCTACGGGGTACAGCCGGGCAGTGACGTAAGCGACAAGACCTTTCTCGCCGTGGGCTCGGCCGTGGGTACGGTGCTTGACCAGAAACGTAATGCCGCCTTTCAGATCATTGCCAATATTCTCTATAATTCAGATGCCTCTCCACTGAAGGCTGCGATCATAGAAGAAGGTTTATGTAAAGATTTCGGAGGGTTGTTTCTACCAAGCTCCTGTTATAAAACCTTCATGATGACCTATCTTGTGGGCTGTGAGGCGGAAAAACGCGAACGCTTTCTTGAACTCTATAACCATACCCTGGCTGCCATGGCTGCCGAGGGTATTGAACACGATCTTATCCTGTCGGAGCTGAACAAGTACGAATTTTCCGTGCGCGAAGAACTGACCAAGGCCCAGCGCGGCCTGGATCTTATCAGCAAGGCTTTGCCTGCACTCAAGCACGGTACTGACCCTTTTGAATCCCTGCAGATCGAAGACCTGTTTGCAGACATTCGCAGGCAGGCTTTGGAAGAGGGCTACTTTGAACACCTTATCCAGGAGTATCTGCTGGAAAACAAGGCCACTGTAGTTGTCACTCTGACCCCGGATCCGGATAAGATAATCAGATCCATGCAGGAAGAACAGCAGCGCCTTGCAACTCATGAAGCAGCATTGAATGCCGGGGAGCTTGAAAAACTGGTGGCCCGAACCCGGGAGTTGATCCAGCTGCAGCAGACACCCAATGACGAGACAACTCTTGCTCTGCTGCCCCGCCTGGCACGCGAAGACCTTGAACGGACTCCAGTCTATCATAAAGCCGTTGTAACAGGCAGCTCCCCTACCCTGCTGGTCAATGAACTGGACACCAACTCAATCATGTATATGGATTTCGGCCTGGACTGCTCAGCAGTGGGCGCTGACCTGCTTCCCTGGCTTGATCTGTTTGCCACCATTGCCACGGAAATCGGCACAACCTCGCGTGACTACATGCGCCTTGCCAAGGATATCAACATTTTTACCGGCGGGTTCAGCCATTCCTTTGCCACCTACATGCACAAGCAGGATACCAGCCGCGTTCTGCCCAAACTCTGGTTCCAGATCAAGGCGCTTGCAGGCTATATGGGCCAGGCTGTGGATATCCTGGGTGATGTCTTTGCCAACCTTGACTTAAGCGACCGGCAGCGAATAAAGGAAATTGTTCAGCGTGAATTTGCCTGGTCGGAACATAGTGTCCAGAGTGAAGGATACGGGCTGGCCGCAACCCGGGTCTTTGCCCATCTCAGCCGGGCCGGTATGATTAATGAGTTTGTAAGCGGCGTAACCGCTTATCAGACCCTGAAAAATCTTGCGAAAAACTACGACGCCCTGGAAGAAGAATTTTTAGGCAAACTGGACGCCCTGCGCAGCCGCCTTTTTCAACGCCAAAATTTTATGGTTTCCGTAACCGGTGCTGCCGCAGACATTGCGAACTTTACCCCGCTGGTCGAGGAGTTGACGAATACACTGGGACAGGGAGAAAGCAATCCTGCAGAACTCAAATTCCCGGACTTTCCCCGCAGCCAGGCCTTCTGCACTTCAGCTGAGGTTGTCTATAACGTGCAGGGCAGCAGCCTGTTTGCCGCACCGGACAACTACACCGGCCATTTTGAAGTATTGAAGACCTGGTTGTCCCGTGACTACCTGTGGAATACTGTGCGTCAACTTGGCGGTGCCTATGGTTGTTTTGTTCAGTTCAACCATATTACCGGCAATTTCGGACTGGTCAGCTACCGTGATCCCCAGGTGGAAAAAACCTATGCA
>CAZQKF010000281.1:0-3955 GCA_964593645.1 uncultured Desulfobulbus sp. | reverse complement strand
TATTGGGAACCACGGATGCACACAGATTTATTTTATCTGTGTGCATCCGTGTTCATCCGTGGTTCTGCCTTCATTTTCTGCAGGTTGATTTCCGCTTCCGAGGCCCGAACATACATGGGAGCTGCACCGGCAGGATCAAGAATCTCTCCAACAGCCAGCTGTTCTGCTGCCAGGTATCCGATGTGGGCGGCTCGGGGACTGCTCAAGGCTGCAGGAACCAACTGCACATTTTCCATGGCCGTAAAAATGTCACGGTATTCATCCACACCCGGGCCTGCCAGCAACGAGGGGGCTGTGATTTTATCCGCCAGCAGTTCCGGCGGAACTGCCTCGGGGGGACTGCTCATCCTGCCTCTGCCATCTGCACCCGGCAGATAACAGGCCGCATATACCTCTTGTTTCCGGGCATCAAGCAGACACCAGAGCGGCCGGTCAATGACCGGACAACTCATAGCAACACCATCGTGGGTCTGCACCCCCAGCAGAGGTACCCCGGTAGCCAGCACAATCCCTTTTGCAGCGGCCATGCCGATACGCAGGCCGGTAAAAGAGCCTGGCCCAAGACTGATTGCCACCCCGTCCAGCTCAGACCAGCCGACTCCAGCAGCCTGCAAAACCCAGTCAACAGAACCCAGCAATCGCCTGGAATGGGTGATTTCCGGCTGGGCAGTTGCCTCAGCCAGCAAACGACCGTTGGTGGGGGTACCGCGGGTTAACGCGACACTGCCGCAGCCGGTGGCGGTCTCAATCGCCAGAATCAGGAAGCGCCCAGCCATCGCTGCACAATCCGGGCAATATCATTATAAAACACAAAGATCATCAAAGAGCCCAACAGGGCAATACCCACCTTCTGGGCCCAGATCATGGACTGCTCACCAAGGGGTTTCCGACGAATTCCTTCAATTGTAAGAAACACCAGATGTCCGCCGTCAAGAACCGGGATAGGCAATAGGTTTAATACACCCAGGTTCACCGACAGCAGCCCCATAAAATAGAGCAGATTCATCCAGCCCGCCTCCATCTGCTGACCAGCGATCTCGGCAATACGGATGGGCCCGCCCAGCTCAGAGGCCGGTACCACCTGCTGAAAGATTTTCACTATCCCCATGATGGTCAAATAAATTAAGTTCCAGGTCTGAATAAAGGAGGCCTTAACCGCTTCAAGGAGAGGCACCTTTTCATACACGACCTCATCAGAACGGGTAATCCCCAGCATGTAGCGTTCACCGACTTCCTCACCAAACAGATTTTTTATCTTTTCCATGGCAGGCGTGGCCTGAAAGGTGAGCGATTGACCATTACGGTCAACAACCAGGGCCACCTGCTCGCCTTTGGAATTTTTGATCAAATCGGAAACCTGCAACCAGGAAGTAGTCTCCTGACCGTTGATGGACATAATAACGTCGCCGGACTGCAAGCCCACCTGTTCAGCGACAGATCCGGGAGAAACCTTGTTGATCAAGGTTGAATCAACCGGCCTGGGCAAACCGGCAAAGGTAAACATAAACAGGAAAATTGCCACGGCAAAGAGCAGGTTAAAAAGCGGCCCGCCAAAGACAATGCCAAAGCGCTGCCACACCTTTTTATGGGAGAAAGAAACCTTTTCCTCTTCCTCGGCAATCTCGTCACCGGGCTGCTCGCCGTACATCTTCACGTAGCCGCCCAATGGAAAAGCGGATATCAAGTACTCTGTATCTCCCCATTTTTTACCGACAACCTTGTTGCCGAATCCCAGGGAAAACTTCAAAACCCGCACACCAAACAGTTTGGCAAACAAAAAATGGCCCAGCTCATGGACAAAAATCAGCACACCAAGAACAATAATAAAGGAAAATAGTGAATTCATAATCAGTTAAAAATAGAGTTCATCCAGCCGCAAGAAGCACCAGCTCTCACTGCCGCTTATCTCTGTTCGATCTCCATACGGGCAACCTCACGGGCCCGGGCATCTGCAGCCAGGATAGCATCAAGATCCAGATCATCACCGCGTTCAAAATGATCCAGGGTTGCGGCGACAACCTCGGTAATACCGGTAAAGCCGATCTCTTCATTCAGAAAAGCAGCCACTGCAATCTCGTTGGCCGCATTCAGCACGGCCGGTTTCACCCCACCCTCCTCCAGAACACTAAAGGCAAGACGCAGGGCCGGGAATCGATCGTAATCAGGTTTTTCAAAGCTCAAATTACCGCAGTCAGACAGGCTCAACCGGGACAGCCCCAATTCAATGCGCTCCGGATAGGAGAGTGCATAGGCAATAGGAATGCGCATATCCGGAATACCCAGCTGGGCAACCACGGAACCGTCAATAAACTCCACCAGAGAATGGACAATGGACTGGGGATGCACCACAACCCGAATACGGTCTGCAGCAACATCAAAGAGCCAGCGGGCCTCGATCACCTCAAGGCCTTTATTCATAAGCGTAGCGGAATCTATGGAAATCTTACGACCCATGTCCCAGTTGGGATGATCCAGGGCCTGGGCCGGTGTAACCAGCGGCAGGTCTTCCCGGGCCATGGTGCGAAAAGGTCCGCCTGATGCGGTGAGGATAATCATGCCCACGTCGGTTTTTCGGCCAGCTTCCAGGGCCTGAAAAATCGCTGAATGCTCGGAATCGATGGGCAGCAGAGCCACCCCGCTCTTCTGGACGGCCAACATAACCAACCGTCCGGCCATGACCAGGGTTTCCTTGTTGGCAAGACCTATATCCTTGCCCGCTGCAATGGCATCCAGAGTAGGCAGCAAACCCACTGCCCCGACCACAGCGGAGATTACCATCTCCGCACCATCAAGGGTTGCGACCCGACTGTTGCCCAGGCTGCCCCAGAAGATCTT
Organism: uncultured Desulfobulbus sp.; assembly: GCA_964593645.1. Taxonomy (GTDB): domain Bacteria; phylum Desulfobacterota; class Desulfobulbia; order Desulfobulbales; family Desulfobulbaceae; genus Desulfobulbus_C. The sequence continues at coordinate 1,120 of CAZQKF010000281.1, read as the reverse complement.
TTCATGATACTTTTCAGGCAGCAGTGCAGCCAGCGGAGCCACCGAGGACTCATCAGCCACAGAGATACAATCCGGCTCAAATTCCTTGATCTGGGCGGCCAGCTCATTGATATTTTTTCCTGCAGACAACCCGGCAATGCAAAAACGATCCGGAAAGCTACGCACCACATCCAGTACATTTTTCCCTATGGAACCGGTGGAGCCCAGCAGGGAGAGAACTTTCATTACAAAACTCCGAAAAAGAGAAACGCATACAGCAGCGGCGCAGTAAGGAGCAGGCTGTCAATACGGTCAAGCAGACCGCCGTGACCGCCTAAAATGGTGCCGGAATCTTTAAATCCGGTCCCCCGTTTGATGATTGATTCCGTTAAATCACCGGCAATGCCGACTGCCGATAAAACAGCTGCGGCACAGGCAAGCCGGAGAGTGTTCACTTCGGGCAGCAACCAGGCAGCGATGAGCAGCGCCGCAAGTACGGCTGCAACCAGCCCCCCAATTGCCCCGTTAACAGTCTTACCCGGACTGATGTTCGGGCACAGTTTTTCTTTGCCAAATGCCCGGCCTGCATAATAGGCCCCGGTATCAGAGCCCGCTGTTATCGCCGTCAGCTGCAGGAGCCAGGATGCGCCGTCGGGCAGAAAACGAATGAGCACCAGGTGCGCACTGCAGATCGAAATATACAGCACCGCAAAACCAGCACCGGTAAGAAATGCCAGGGCATTATCAAAACGGGTATACAGACTGAGAACCAGGAGAACAATCCCGGCCAGCGCCAGGTATCCTCCACTTAACACTGCTGTTGCCGAACCTGTACAGGCCAAGGCAACAGGCAGGCAGCAGAGAGCTGCAGCCAGTACCCGGGTGCCGGAGCCGGGTGAAGTGTCAAGCATCCGAAAAAACTCGCTCAGGGCAACAGCAGCCCCCAGGGTAATCACCAGCCAAAAGAGCAAAGGAGGAGCCAGAAAGAGCAGCAACAGCCACAGCGCAACCATGATCAAGCCGGGTATTACGCGTCCCATGAAAATCTCTCCTTGGTGTTGGAGCATCTGGAGCGGTTTACCTGCCCACAGCCGGGATCAGCTGCAAAACAATGGGCTCCGGGGAAAATAGGGTTACTGTG
>CAZQKF010000280.1:0-3972 GCA_964593645.1 uncultured Desulfobulbus sp. | reverse complement strand
CTCTCGTCAGGCCCGGAGCTGCACAGGCTATCCTTTCCACCGATCTGCAGGAGCTGGATGTCATCTTCGGTGGCGAAAAAAAACTCTATGCCGCCCTGTGCGAACTGATCGACCGGCATACTCCCAAGGCGGCCTTTGTCTACTCCACCTGCATAGTCGGCATTATCGGTGACGACCTGGAAGCGGTCTGCAGAACAGTGGAGGCGGAAAAGGGCATCCCGGTTATCCCGGTCAAGTCGGAGGGGTTCAAGGGCAACAAGCGGGCAGGCTACCAGGCGGCCTGTGATGCAATGGGCCGCTTGATCGGCACAGGAGAGACCGGCAATATTTCAAAATTCTCTCTCAACATTCTCGGTGATTTTAATCTGGCAGGCGAGATCTGGATAATCCGCAACTATTATGAACAAATGGGTATTGAGGTGGTGGCAAACATCACTGGTGACGGTCGGGTGAACGATATTTGCCGAGCACACGGGGCAGGTCTGAATGTGGTGCAGTGTTCCGGCTCTACCATGCAGCTGGCTGATATGATGGAAGAAGAATACGACGTTCCCTCCATGCGGGTCTCCTATTTCGGCATAGAGGATATGTCCGAGGCCCTGTACGACATTGCCCGTTTTTTTAAACAACAGTATCCCGACGATCCGGAAGCGGACGCGATCATGGAACGGACCAGGCAGCTGGTACAGGACGAGGTAAAAGATCTTGTACCGCAGCTGGAAAAATACCGCAAAGCCCTGGCCGGAAAAAAAGCTGCCATCTACGTGGGCGGCTCGTTCAAGGCCTTTTCGCTGGTCAAGGCCTTTCGCCTGGTTGACATGGAGGTGGTGCTGGTGGGCTCCCAGACCGGAACCAGAGAGGATTATCTGGAACTCGAGGCAATAACCGATCCGGGTACGGTAATCGTTGATGACTCCAACCCCCTGGAACTCACCTCCTTTCTCAAAGAAAAGGGCGTGGACATCTTTGTGGGCGGCGTAAAAGAGCGGCCCATTGCCTACAAACTGGGTATTGGTTTCTGTGATCACAACCACGAACGCAAAGAGGCCCTGGCAGGTTTTGCCGGCATGCTCAACTTTGCCGAGGAAGTGTACTCGTCGGTTATGAGCCCGGTATGGCGGTTTGTGCCTCGTGCATCGCCCGGCTCACGAACAGAGTGCACGACGTAGGCTGAGGTGAGGTACGAACCCCAGCATGTTCAGCAACATGATCATGTCTGTTTGGGTTCGCAAGCTCACCACCAACCTACCTCTCTACCTAACCAGAGTTCCTTGTATATTCAAGAAAACTACTCTTATCAGGATAATAATCATGGGCAAAAAACTTCCAAATTACATTTCCACCACTAATGCCTGCAAACTGTGCAAGCCTCTGGGGGCCTGCCTGGCCTTTAAGGGAATTGAAGGGACAGTGCCCTATCTGCACGGCTCCCAGGGCTGCGCTACCTATATGCGGCGCTATATTATCAGCCATTACAACGAGCCCATTGATATTGGTTCATCGGCCCTGTCGGAAAAGCACGCGGTATACGGGGGCGGGCCCAACCTGAAACTGGGACTGACCAATGTTACGGAAAAATACCGGCCCGCCATGATCGGTATCGCCACTACCTGCCTGACTGAAACAATCGGCGATGATGTGGGAATGTATCTTGACCAGTATCACAAAGAAACTGAAAATTCGGAAGATTTGCCGGATTTTGTCAACGTATCCACCCCCAGTTACTCCGGCACCCACATGGAGGGATTTCATGGTGCGATCCAGCAGGTTATCAGTCAACGGGCCAAAGGCGGGCCGCAAAACACAACTATCAACCTGCTGCCCGGTTTTGTCTCCTGTGCCGATTACCGGCTGCTCAAGGAGATTATGGCGGATTTCGGCCTGGACTGTACCATGTTGCCCGACCTGTCCGACACCATGGACGGCCCGGCCCTGCTCGAATACGAGAAAATACCTGCCGGCGGCACACCACTTGCTGCCATACAGGGCATGGGAAGATCCCGTACCACTCTTGAATTCGGACGAACTTTACACAGTAAAGAAAGCGGCGGGCATACCCTGCAGAAAAAATTCAATATCAGCAATCACCGGCTCGGCATGCCCATCGGCATTGAGGAAACCGATCGCTTTTTTCACCTGCTCAGTACGTTGAGCGGCCGGGAGGTGCCGGCCAAATACGCCGGGGAGCGCGGACGACTGGTGGATGCCTATGTGGACGGTCATAAGTATATCTTCGGCAAAAAGGCCATTGTCTACGGCGAAGAAGACCTGGTGGTCGGCATGACCGGTTTTCTGGCTGAAATCGGCATTGTTCCGGTGCTCTGTGCTTCAGGAGGTACTTCAGGCCGCCTGGCTGAGGCCATTGATGCGGTGACCGGCGATATTTTGCCGCAGCAGCCGGAGGTGCATGAGGGCATGGACTTTTTTGATATTGCGGAAATGGCCGAGTCCCTGGAACCGGATCTGCTGGTCGGTCATTCCAAGGGATATCCCCTGGCCCGCAAGCTGAACATCCCGCTGATTCGGGTGGGGTTCCCGATCCACGACCGGGTGGGCGGCCAGCGTATCCTACACCTTGGCTACAGTGGTGCCCAGCAGCTGTTTGACACCATAACCAATGGTGTTATTGCAAAAAAACAGACTGATTCGTCAGTCGGTTACGCATACATGTAACCAGCATGGCTGGACCAAATTGGCCGGCCTCAACGAACAATGAAAGTTCCGAACTCCGGCATGGCAAGCTCACGGGAACCGGATTCTTTCATATCAATTGAACGCGCAAACAATTTTTCAACGAGGAAATATACCATGACAGTAAAGATAGATTTTAATCGTCACCCGTGTTTCAACGCCAAAGTCAAAGGGCAGTACGGTCGAGTCCACCTGCCCGTTGCTCCCAAATGCAATATCCAGTGTAACTACTGCAACCGCAAGTACGACTGTGTCAACGAGTCCCGGCCCGGCGTGACCAGCACTATCCTGTCACCGGAACAGGCACTCTACTACATGGGTAAGGTGCTGGAAAAAGAGCCGCGCATCTCAGTGGCCGGTATTGCCGGACCGGGTGATCCCTTTGCCAACGCGGATGAAACCTTAGAGACCATGCGCCTTATCCGCACAACCTATCCTGAGACTATTCTCTGCCTGGCGTCCAACGGTTTAACCATAGCACCCCACATACCGGAGCTGGCTGAACTCGGTGTCTCCCATGTTACCATTACTGTTAACGGCGTGGATCCTGAGGTGGTGCAAAACGTCTACTCCTGGGTGCGTGACGGCAAGGTTATTTACCGGGGCCTGCAGGCAGCAGAACTGCTGCTGGCCCGCCAGATCGATGCCATTGAAAAGCTGAAGCGTTTCGGCATCACTGTGAAGATCAACACAATCGTCATTCCCGGCATCAATGATCAGCACATTATAGATGTGGCTGAAACCATGCAGAAGCTGGGTGCTGATCTGCTCAACTGCATGGCCATGTTTCCCAATGCAGATACTGTTTTTGAGAATTTTCCCGAACCTTCCAAGGCGGAGATGGCAGAGGTTCGCAATAAAGCGGAAAAATTCCTGCCCCAGATGCGTCACTGTACCAGGTGTCGGGCCGATGCAGTAGGCCTACTTGATGACGACAAGACCGACGAAATGCGCGGCTGCCTGTCTGACTGCGCAAAGCTGCCAAAACATTCCGAGGCGACAAAACCCTACGTGGCCGCAGCAACCCTTGAGGGAATCCTGGTTAACCAGCACCTGGGAGAGGCTACCCGTTTTCAGATATGGGGGCAAGACGGCAAAGGCGGTTATACACTCATTGAGGAACGACCGGCACCAGCTGCGGGCGGCGGTTCTCAGCGCTGGCTCAATATCAGCCGTATCCTGTCTGATTGCCGGGCCATCCTGGTCAATGACCTGGGAGATAGCCCTAAAGAGGCGTTGAAGAAAAAGGGTATCCGGCCCGTGACCATAAGCGGATTTATT
>CAZQKF010000279.1:0-3975 GCA_964593645.1 uncultured Desulfobulbus sp. | reverse complement strand
AAAAAAACTGGGTCGGCCCGAGGCCACCCAGTTGATTGTGGATGATTGCCTGACGCTTATCAGGTAGGGATATGGATGGGGTTTAGGGGCATTTCAGGGCATGTATAACAAAACAAAACATATCCATTTTGTCGGTATCGGCGGCATTGGCATGTCCGGAATTGCTGAGTTGTTGCTGAACCTAGGCTATACGGTCAGTGGTTCTGATCTGCGCAGTTCTGATATTACACGCCGTCTGGAAACCCTTGGCGGAACCGTGTATCAGGGGCACCGGGCCGAGAGTATTGTCGGTGCCGATGTGGTGGTAGCGTCATCTGCCGTGACAGAGACCAATCCGGAAGTTGCCGCAGCCTATGATGGGCAGATTCCGGTTATTCAGCGGGCTGAGATGCTGGCTGAGCTCATGCGCTTGAAAAATTACGGCATTGCCATTGCCGGCAGTCACGGCAAGACCTCCACGACTTCTCTTGTGGCGGCCATTCTTGCCGAGGCTGACATGGATCCCACCGTAGTTGTCGGCGGCAAAGTGGATTGCCTGGGCGGCAACAATGCACGGCTCGGGACGGGCGAATTTCTGGTGGCTGAGGCCGATGAGAGTGACGGCTCGTTTCTCAAGCTCTCACCGGTTATCGAGGTGATCACCAATATCGACCTGGAGCATCTGGATTATTACCGGGATCTTGAACATATCAAGGAAACTTTTTTGGAGTTTATCCGCAAGATACCCTTTTACGGCGCAGCGATACTCTGCCTTGACGATACGAACATTGCCGGTCTGCTGCCGCAGATTCAGCGGCGGAAAATAACCTACGGTTTGACGGAACAGGCAGATCTGCACGCTGCAAAGATCAGTGTCAACGGTAGAAGCAGTGAGTTCACCGTGTATTTCAAAGGGATTGAGCTTGGTAGGGTTCGGCGCAACAGCCCCGGCCGTCATACCATTTACAACACGCTGGCCGCCATAGCTGTTGCCTTGGAACTGGAGATTGAATTTGTAGTTATAGCCCGGGCCCTGGCTGCCTTTGAAGGTGTGCAGCGGCGGCTGCAGGTTAAAGGGGAAAAACAGGGCGTGCTGGTGATTGATGATTACGGTCATCATCCAACAGAGATCAGGGCTACTCTGGATGCGGTTCGCGACGGCTGGCCTGACCGGCGTCTGGTAGTTGCCTTTCAGCCCCATCGCTACACTAGAACCAAGGGACTGTTTGATGAGTTTACTACGGCCTTTTACCGGGCCGACATCCTGGTGTTGACCGATATTTACGCAGCCAGTGAAGAACCCATTGACGGGGTGAATAGTGAAACCTTGTTGCAGGCCATCAAACAGCATGGGCAGCGGCAGGCCCATTATCATGCAGATCTGGCCACTCTGCCTGGGTATCTGGCAGATATTGTCTGCGAAGGCGATCTGGTGCTGACCCTTGGGGCAGGCAATATAGTCGGAGTAGGTGAGCAGTTACTGGATCTGCTGCCGTCGATATAAGAGTGGACCCGCAGCAGCGCAGCAGTCTTGCCTCCTGGTGTTCGGACAGGGTCAAATGGGATGTGGATATGGCTGAGTACTCCACTCTTCGGGCCGGAGGAAAGGTGGCAGCATTGGTCGATGTTCAGAATCTTGAAGAGCTGTCCACGCTGCTGGCAAAGATTGGTGCAGACCAGATTCCCTGCCGGGTTATAGGCCGTGGATCAAATATCCTGGTTGCCGAGCAAGGGTTTTCCGGTGTTATTCTCCGGCTGAAGGGGACAATGAACGAGATAACCCTGCAGGCGGATGAGCAGTTACCCGATGAGGTTGCCGTTATCAGGGTTGGAGCGGGTTGCTCCATGGCAGCCTGTGTGTCCTGGTGCACAAGACAGGGCTTGCGTGGTCTGGAATTTATGACCGGCATTCCCGGCTCGGTAGGCGGGGCTGTGTGGATGAATGCCGGTGCCTGGGGCGGAGAAATCGGCCAGTGTCTGCACGTGGTGGAATTTGCAGATTTTTCCGGTCAACTGCACCGGGTGGACGTGGCAGAACTGAGCCTGAGTTATAGGAAACTTGCCTGGCCCGGCAGGGATCTTGAGCAGATGGTGATCGTTGCCGCAACCTTTGGCCTGCAGCACGGCAGTGAGCTGGAGATACGAAAACAATGCCGCAGCTATCTTGAACAACGGCGCGGCAAGCAGCCGGCTGGGGTGGCGTCGGCCGGCTCTTTTTTTAAAAACCCGCAGGGTGATTCTGCAGGCCGTTTGATTGAGGCCGCGGGTTTGAAAGGTGTGCGCTGCGGCCAGGCTATGGTCTCACCGATGCATGCAAATTTTATTGTTAATACCGGCAGGGCAACAGCTGGAGAAATTATTGCCCTTATGGAGCAGGTACAGGAAACAGTGCAGCAGAAATTTGGTGTCAGGCTGGAGCCGGAAGTTCGGATTTTACAGGGATAGCGCGTGGCAAAGTATACACCCAGATACTGCAGGTCAGGACAGAGACGTTGGGGAGTATTCCGTCGTCTGTTATCCGTCGGCAGGGATGTCCTGAAGAAACCTTTTCAAAAAAAGGCTGCCAGGCCGCAGTCGGTCATAGTTGGCAGGCAGCAAAATCGTCTGTTTGGCGAGTTTTCCAGAACAGGTCTTCTTTTTGTGCTGCTGGCATGTGTTCTGGGGGCGGGGGGCTGGCAGCTTCGCAAGGTATTGGATAGCTCTGAGATCTTCAGGCTGACTACGGTCTCTGTGCAGGGTACCCGAATGACCAGCAAAGCGCAGATCCTTGATCTTGGCGGGATTGAACAGGGGCTCAGTCTCCTCAGCTTTGATGCAGATCTTGCCCAGGAGCGTATCAGTGGTAATCCCTGGATAGATTCGGTGGAGATTATCCGCGACTGGCCATCCAGTCTGATTGTTCGGGTGCATGAGTTTAAGCCCCTGGCCATGATTAATATTGAAGGAGAATTGGGCCGGAGCCTGTACTATGTCAATGGTCAGGGAAAAATATTTGCCCGGGTAGACAAGGGACAGGATCTTGATTATCCGGTGTTGACCGGTATTGAGTCTACGGGCAAAGTAGTAGGCAGTGTTCTGGGTGACCGGGGACTGGCTGCAGAGGCGTTCAGATTTCTGCGGCTGGCGGCACGGGGGAATCCCATTGTGCCGCTGCAGACGATCTCCGAGGTCAATGTCAGCCCGGGTAAAGGGCTTATTGTGTATCTTGTAGACAGCCCTTTTCCCATTTATATGGGTTATTCCGACATTAGAACCAGGTATTACCAGCTGGTGAAGCTGCTTGAGCGATTATACCGCAAAAAGAAAATTGAGGAAATTAAAGAAATCCGCATGGATTATTACGAGGATCGTATCCTGGTGGCCAAGGTGGAATCATAGCATATGAACGAAATGGAAGAAGAACTCGACAGAGAAGAACAGGAAGAGCGGGAATCAGGTGAACTGGTTGCCGGTCTGGACATAGGAACGACCAAAATCTGTGCGGTTATCGGCGAAATGTTTGCTGACGGCCGGGTGGATATTATCGGGGTGGGCACGGCTGCCTCCTCAGGCATGAAAAAGGGCGTGGTCGTCAATATCGAGTCCACTGTACAGGCAATTCGCCAGGCCATTGACAGTGCATCCGACATGGCAGGCTGCGATATTGAGACAGTGTATGTGGGCATTGCCGGTAATCATATCAAGGGGTTTAATTCGCCGGGTATTATTGCCATTAATAATCAGCAGATCCGCCAGAAAGAGATTGATGCGGTTATCCAGGCTGCCCAGACCGTCAAGATTTCAGATAATCAGCAGATTATTCATGTTCTTCCCCAGGAATACATGGTTGATGACCATACCGGCATCCAGAATCCGCTGGGCATGACCGGCGTGCGGCTGGTCACCAATGTCCATATTGTCACTGCAGATGTCACCTCGCTCCATAACCTGGTGACCAGTTGTAACCGGGCCGGGTTGAATGTTGCTGAGATCGTGCTGGAGTCGGTTGCCTCCTCG